>JAHECE010000188.1 GCA_024641895.1 Actinomycetales bacterium | reverse complement strand
TCGCAGACTCGACGACCGCCAGCAGGCGCCCCTCCCGCCGGAACACCCCGATCGGCGCCTGCAGCGTCCTGTTGAGCGGGTCGCGCGCGGCGACGTCGACCGTCTCGCCGAGGTTCGCGCTCAGGAGTGCGGCCAGGGTGCCCTCCCCGCCGTCGGCGACCTCGACGACGTCGACGTCCGCCGTCGGGTCGGCGCGCAGCACGCCTGCTCGTGCGGCTTCGCCGGCCAGCCTGCTGCTCAGCGAGCCCTTGAACGAGTCGAGTGCGGCGACGACCTTCATTGCCGCATCGTCCCAGCCAGGGTTTCAGAGTCCGAGCCGTACGACCATCGACCACAGGGCGAACACGACGAGTGCGAGGTGCGCGACGGTGCTCACGAGTGAGAACCGGCGGAACTCGTCGAGTGCGTCCACCTCGGACGTCGAGCCCGACTCCGCGGCAGCGGCGAGCTTCTTCAGCCGCGGCCCGAAGACGGCACCCTCCAGGGCGCCGTCCAGGACGATGACGGCGAGACCGACGAGCACGAAGGTCGTGCCCCAGCCGTAGGAGTCCGAGGTCAGGACCAGCGCGACGCCGGAGAGTGCGACGGTGCCGACCGCCGCTCCGAAGAACCGGTTGCCGACGGCCTGGTCCAGGCTCAGCACGGTCTTCACGCCCAGGCTCTTGGCGAGGCTGATGAGCGAGACGCTCGAGAAGAGCCCGCCGCCGATCCAGGCGGCCGCGGCGAGGACGTGGATCGTGACGAGAATCCCGCGCATGGCGGCACGCTAGCGCTCACCGGGGTCGTTGGGGAGACCTCAGTTGGGGTGGAAGTGTTCCTCGGGATCCACGAGGTCGTCGCCGTCGAGCGGGGTCGACGCGGTGCCGCTGAAGTCTGGCCCGCCGTCCTCGGGGTCCCGGTCCCGCGTGGCCCGGACCAGCCAGACTGCCCACGCGGCAGCTCCGGTGAGTGCGATCGAGGCGACGGCGACGCCGAGGACCGAAGCGGTGATGACGTCGAAGACGACGAGCGCCGCCCAGATGATGACGCTCCAGCCCAGGGCGACGGCGCCGAGCAGGTGCAGCATCACCCCGGCCGCCGGGATCGCCTCCGGGCTGTCGGCGCTGCGCACGCCCCGAGGCTGCGCGAAGGGGGAGTGGGGCATCGGCTCGCCGCTCATCGCGCGTCACCCACGTCCACCGGCCGGCACCCGACGAGTCGGGGCGGCACCGAACCCCTCATGTGACCGCCTCCACTCAGGAAACTCACAGAATAGCGAGACGCCCCGGCAATCCGCGCCCCCCGGTCCTCAGCGCGTCGGCGGCCTGCCGGGCCTTCTCGGCGAGTCTTGCCCAGCGCGCCGTCGTCGGATCAGGGTCTCCGCTCGGCGAAACGGTCAGTGGCCCGCACGAGGGCGTCCACGATGCCAGGCTCGGAGGCTGCATGGCCGGCGTCGGGCACGACGACCAGCTCCGACCCGGGCCACGCGCGGTGCAGCTCCCAGGCCGTCACCGCTGGGGTGGCGACGTCGTAACGTCCTTGGACGATCACCCCCGGGATGCCCTCGAGCGCAGCTGCGCCCGCGATGAGCTGGCCCTCCTCCAGCCAACCTCCGTGGACGAAGTAGTGGTTCTCGATCCGGGCGAAGGCGAGCGCGAAGGCCGGGTCCGCGAACTCGGCCACGAGCGCGGGCTGCTCGATCAGGGTGATCGTCGCCGCCTCCCAGGTCGACCACGCGACGGCGGCCGGTCCGTGCACGTCCGGGTCCGGGTCGTGCAGCAGCCGGTGATAGGCCGCGAGGCAGTCGCCCCGCTCCGGCTCCGGGACCGGAGCGAGGAATCGTTCGCGCCACTCGGGGAAGAGGGCCCCGGCGCCGGCGGTGCCGTAGTACCAGTCGAGCTCGCTGCGACGAAGGGTGAAGATGCCGCGCAGGACGAGCTCGAGGACGCGTTCGGGGTGCCGCTGCGCGTACGCGAGTGCGAGGGTGCTGCCCCAGGAGCCGCCGAAGACCTGCCAGGCCTCGACGCCGAGGTGGGCGCGGAGGCGTTCGATGTCGGCGACCAGGTGCCAGGTCGTGTTGGTCGACAGGTCAGCGCCGCGCTCGCTGGCGTGCGGGACGCTGCGGCCGCACCCACGTTGGTCGAAGAGCACGATCCGGTAGCGGTCGGGATCGAAGAACCGGCGTTGATAGGGCGCGCTCGCCCCGCCCGGACCGCCGTGCAGGAAGACCACGGGCCGCCCGCGCGGGTTACCGGTGCTCTCCCAGTAGACCTGGTGCCCGTCCCCGACGTCGAGCATCCCGGACTCGGCCGGTTCGATGGCGGGGTACAGCTCGCGTCGGATATCCACGCGCCCATCTTCGGCGCTTCCGTCCGGGAGTGGCAGGCGGAAGCGCCGACGCGTCGCCTGCCCTGTGGTCCGCCGCGCGCCGAGTCGCGCCGGTCGCGGGTTTCGGCGGCGGTGACGAGATGGCCCGGCGTCGGACGACGTCGACACCGGGGACGCACTCCGCAGGGCGGCTGAGGTCGGTACGGTTGCGGCGTGAGCACGAAGCCGCGAGTCTCCCTTGTCACGTGTAGCGATATCCCGGACCTCGATGACGAGGACGCGCCCCTGATCGGCGCCCTTGCCGATCGGGGCATCGATGCCAGGCCGGTCGTCTGGGACGACGCCTCCGTGAACTGGGCTGAGGCGGGCCTCGTCGTGCTCCGATCGCCGCGCGACTACGCGGACCGGCGCGAGGAGTTCGTCGGCTGGGCGCGTTCGGTCCCGTGGCTGCTCAACCCCGCCGAGCTCGTCAACTGGAACACCGACAAGCACTACCTCGAGGACCTCCGCGCGCGGGGCGTCCCGGTCCTTGCGACTCAGTGGTTCGAGCCCGAGTCGCGGCTCACCAAGCAGCGCATCCACACCCGCTTCCCCGCGAGCGGCGAGTTCGTCATCAAGCCCGCGGTGGGCGGTGGCGGGCAGGACTCCGGCCGCTACACGGCGAACAAGGCCGACTCACGGCGCCTCGCGATCCTGCACGCCCATCGCCTTCTGAAGGACGGTCGCGCGGTCATGGTCCAGCGCTACCAGGCTTCGGTCGACACGCTCGGCGAGCGCTCGCTCGTCTTCATCGACGGCGAGTTCGTGTACGCCGTCCACAAGGCCGCCGTGCTGCACGGTCCCTCGAAGGGCCCGCAGGAGGAGCACCTCGAGCGGATCGACCGGGTGACGGCGAGCGACGCAGAACTTGCTGCGGCTGAGCGGGTACGCGAGGTGGTGCGCGAGATCATGGTCGAGCGGATGGGCGCCGCCACCACGCTGCTGTACTCCCGGGTGGACCTCGTGAACGACGACGACGGGCGCCCGACCGTCATGGAGGTCGCGCTCACCGACCCCTCGTTGCACTTCTCGTACTACCCGGGCGCCCTGGAGACCTTCGCAGTGGCGATCGCGCAGCGCGTGACGGCCGGACGGTAGCGGCAGCGCGTCCGAGACACGCGAAGCGGGGCCCACCAAGAGGTGGGCCCCGCTTCGCTCTGGGGTGGATGACGGGACTTGAACCCGCGGCCTCCTGGACCACAACCAGGCGCTCTACCAACTGAGCTACACCCACCGCGACGTCGTGTTTGGCGACGTTCTCGGCCGCGTCCGGAGCCTTCCCGGCAGCGGGCCTCGCACAGTGTAGCGGCCCCGGGCGGTGCTCCTGTCGCGGTGTTCCGCCGGTGGTCAGCCCTGGGGCGAGGCGTCTTGGGGAGCCCCGGCAGGCTTCACGGCGTCGCCGACCGACGACGCGGTGCGGAGGTCGTTCGCCCGCCCTTGGACCTTGACGGTCGATGCGATCTTGCGCGCCGTGGCGGTGTCCGGACCGGGCTCGGCGGGGAAGAGCGCAGCGCGGTAGTAGCGCAGCTCGGTGATGCTCTCCAGGATGTCGGCCATCGCGCGGTGGCCCCCGGACTTGGCCGGCGCGTTGAAGTAGACGCGGGGGTACCACCGCCGGGCGAGCTCCTTGATGGAGGAGACGTCGATGATCCTGTAGTGCAGGTGGTCGGTCAGTGCCTGAATGTCTCGCTCGAGGAATGCCCGGTCCGTGCCGACGGAGTTGCCGGCGAGCGGTGCCCGGCGCTGGTCGGGTACGCGGGCCCTGATGTACTCGAGCACCTGCGTGCTCGCGTCCGCGAGGGTGAGCCCGTCGCTCAGCTCGGTGAGCAGGCCCGAGGTGGTGTGCATCTCCCGCACCACGTCGGACATCTGTTCCAGGGCCGCCGGGGGCGGCGCGATCAGCAGGTCGATCCCCTCGTCGACGAGCGTGAGCTCGGAGTCGGTCACGACGACGGCGATCTCGACGAGCGCGTCCTTCTTCAGGTCGAGGCCCGTCATCTCGCAGTCGACCCAGACGATCGGGTCCTGCGTCTCGGTTGCTGAGGTCACTCGGCCACTCTAGGAGCCTCGCGGCACGATCGCCCGGCCGTGGTGCCGCATCAGGCGTGTCATCTCGGGCGAATCAGGGGTTTCGGGGCGTCTCGACGTCGGGTGGGTTCTCGGCGGGACGGGCCTTCCTCGGACGTCCGAGGTGCCGGCTGACGAGGTACCAGAAGGCGGTGAGCCCTGTTGCGACGAGGAGCCCGAAGGCGACGTTGCCGACGGCGACCGGTTGCCCGGTGCGTGCCGCGCTGAGCAGCAGCGTGGCCGAGAAGGCGAGCTGGTAGACGGCGATGACCAGCGGGGCGTGCCGCAGCACCGGCACCCACGGGCCCGAGACCTGGTTGGACTTCGCGGGGCGTCGCTCCGCCTTCGGCACGATGGCGAGCGCGGGCGTGTTCCGCGGTGTGACGGTGCCCGCCTCGTCGTAGGCCAGGAGCATGACTGACTTGGCGTCCGCGTAGGTGACCGCGGGCAGCTCGTACTTGCTCGAGGTGAACATCACCAGGTGCGCGCCGTCGGCGCCGCCGGCCTCCACGAGCTTCTGGACGTGGCCGCGGGTGACGGAGGCGGTGCCGAAGGCGACGCGGACCAC
>JAHECE010000187.1 GCA_024641895.1 Actinomycetales bacterium | reverse complement strand
CGATCTACTACGAGGACGACGTGCCGGACGAGTGGTCGCAGTACTACAAGGCGAACGTCGAGTTCTTCGACGACCTCGGCTCCCCGGGCGGCGCGGCCAAGGTGGGCCTGATCCCCAAGGACCACCCGATCATCGCCGTCCTGCCACCCCAGGCCTGAGACCCTGGCGGGCGAACCCCACGGTGCACCCCTTCGATCTGCCTGACTTCCCCTGGGACACCCTCGCCGGTCCGGCGGCGCTCGCGCGCTCCCATCCCGACGGCCTCGTGGACCTCTCGGTCGGCACGCCCGTCGACCCGACGCCGCCGGTGATCCGGGCGGCGCTCGCTGCTGCCGCCGACGCGCCCGGCTACCCCACCACGCACGGCTCGGCCGCCGTCCGGCAGGCCGTGGTCGACTGGTTCGCCCGGCGCCGCGGCGTGCCTGGCCTCGACCCGGACGCCGTGCTGCCGACGATCGGTTCCAAGGAGCTCGTCGCCCTGCTGCCGAGCCTGCTCGGTCTCGGGTCCGGAGACGTCGTCGTCCACCCGCGAGTCGCTTACCCGACCTACGACGTCGGGGCACGGCTCGCGGGTGCGACGCCGGTCGCCGCAGACGCGACGTCCGCCCTCGGCCCCGAGCGGGTGTCGCTCGTGTGGGTCAACTCCCCGGGCAACCCGACGGGCGAGGTGCTCGGGGTCGAGCACCTCGCCAAGGTCGTCGCCTGGGCGCGGGCCAGGGGTGCGGTCGTCGCCAGCGACGAGTGCTACGCGGAGCTCGGCTGGGCCTCGGGCGAGATCCCGAGCATCCTCGACCCGCGGGTCAGCGGCGGCTCGCCCGACGGACTCCTGGCGCTGTACTCCCTGAGCAAGCAGTCCAACCTTGCCGGCTACCGGGCGGCTTTCGCCGCGGGCGACCCCAGGCTGATCGCGCACCTCGTTCAGGTACGCAAGCACGTCGGGATGATCATGCCCGCGCCGGTGCAGGCCGCGTTGACCGTCGCCCTGGCGGACGACGCCCACGTCGCCGAGCAGCGGGAGCGCTATCGCGCCCGGCGCGACGTGCTCCGGCGTGCACTCGGTCCCGCCGGGCTGGTGCATGACGGTGGCGAGGCCGGGCTGTACCTGTGGGTCCGCGCCGTCGACAGGCCCGAGGCGACCGGCTGGGACCTCGTCGACGCCCTGGCCCGACGGGGAATCCTCGCTGCGCCCGGCAGCTTCTACGGCCCGGCCGGCGCCCGGCACGTGCGGATCGCCCTGACTGCCTCGGACGAGCGCATCGAGGCCGCAGGCGAACGCCTCGCGGCAGGGTTGCTGCTGCCGTAGCGCGGGCCCCCCGCACCCGTCACGGTCTAGGCCCCACCTGGTGATCCCGGAACGGCCGCCCGGCAGCCGCGGACCTCGAGCGGATCGACGGATCCGGCCGTCCAGCGGCCGAACGGGACCATCGCGATTGGGTTCCGACCGCGGGGCCCGGTAGCGTGGACCCGCGGCGCGCTCCACTCGTGAACCGCGCCCACGGGCGCTCGAGGCCGATCTCGGCCCGGCGCCCCCGGCACGCGACCACCCCAGCGGCGGGCGCGCGAGCACATCTGGAAGGGGATACATGTCCGACTCCGTTCTCAGCCCCGCGGTCTTCGAGGTCGACGGGAAGAGGCTCGAGTTCGCCCGCGTCCGAGCAGTCGAGGGCAACAACGGCGTGGCGATCTCGAACTTGCTGGCCGAGACCGGCCAGGTCACGCTCGACCCCGGGTTCATGAACACCGCGCAGTGCGTGTCCTCGATCACGTACATCGACGGGGACCAGGGCATCCTGCGCTACCGCGGTTACCCGATCGAGCAGCTGGCGCAGCGCTCGAGCTACCTCGAGGTGGCCTACCTCCTGATTCGCGGGGAGCTGCCCACGGCCGACCAGCTCGCGGCGCTCGAGCGTCGGATCGCCCGGCACACGCTCCTGCACGAGGACTTCAAGGACTTCTTCACAGCCTTCCCCAGGGCCGGGCACCCGATGGCGGTGCTGCAGTCCAGCGTGGCGGCGTTGACCGCCTTCTACCCCCACACCACCGACGCCACGGACCCCGACCAGCTCGAGCTGGCTTCCGTGCTGCTGCTCTCGAAGATCCCGACGATGGTCGCCTACATCGCCAAGCGGGGCTCGGGTCTGCCGCTGCTGTACCCGAACAGCCGGTACGGCTTCATCGAGGACTTCCTGCGGATGACGTTCGCGATCCCGTACGAGCAGCACGACGTCGACCCGGACCTCGTGGCCGCCCTCGAGATGCTGCTGATCCTGCACGCCGACCACGAGCAGAACTGCTCGACCTCGGTGGTCCGCGTCACCGGCTCGAGCCATGCCGACATCTATGCCTCGGTCTCGGCCGGCATCGGCGCGCTCTCCGGCCCCCTGCACGGGGGTGCGAACGAGGCGGTGCTGACCATGCTCCAGGAGATCAGAGACTCGGGCGTGAGCGTGGCGTCCTTCGTCGAGAAGGTCAAGAACCGGGAGTCCGGCGTCCGGCTCATGGGCTTCGGGCACCGGGTCTACAAGAACTACGACCCCCGCGCCGCGATCGTGAAGGCGACCGCCGACAAGATCCTGTCGAAGCTGGGCAAGCGGGACGACCTGCTCGACATCGCGCTCGAGCTCGAGAGCATCGCGCTGAGCGACCCGTACTTCATCGAGCGCAAGCTGTACCCGAACGTCGACTTCTACACCGGCCTCATCTACAAGGCGATGGGCTTCCCCACCCGGATGTTCACCCCGCTGTTCGCCCTGGGCCGGCTTCCCGGCTGGATCGCGCAGTACAGCGAGATGAACAACGACCCGGCCTTCAAGATCGGCCGTCCGCGTCAGGTCTACACCGGCTCTCCCGAGCGTGACTACGTGGCGATCGACCAGCGTTAGCCGGCGCGACGAGAGTCGCTCAGCGGATCACGACGAGGCCGGGCCCGATGGGCCCGGCCTCGCTGTCGTCCACCGTCCACTCCTCCGCGCGCGCGGCCCGGTCCCAGACCATCCCGTCGACCGCGACAAGACGTGCGCCGGTCGCGTGCGCCGTGGCGACGGCCCACTGCGCCACCGCCCAGGCGAGGCGGGCGCCGTCCTGGTCGCCCGCGCCGGGCGCGAGGCTCCGTGCGTCGACGACGACCGCGCCGTCTTCCTGCAGGGTCGACTCGATCTGGACGAAGTCACGGGTCAGGCGTGCCATCACGGCCTCGGGTGCCGCAGCGTGCTCCTCCTCGGTGGTGCCGGGGAGCTGGCACACGAGAGCGTTGCGCGAGTAGCCCGTCAGGGCCGAAGCGTAGGCGCGGGCCATCTGCTCGTGGTCGGAGTAGGCGTTGGGGAAGGCCGAGCGCTGGACCCGCTGGGCCGCGTCGGTGACGGTGAGCGTCTCGTACCCGTCGATGGTCACGAGGACGTCGTAGAACGCGTTGGTGGAGTAGATCGGGTCGGTCACCTGCTCCGGCGTCCCCCAGCCCTGGGAGGGGCGTTGCTGGAAGAGGCCCAGGGAGTCACGGTCGCCGTAGGTGATGTTCCGTAGCTTCGATTCCTGGAACCCCGTCGCGATGGCGATGGTCGACGCGCGGGCGGGTAGCCGCCGGTGCGACGCGATGGCCGCCATGAGCGCGGCGTTGTCCGCCTGGTCCGGGGCGAGCGAGTACCGCATCGACTTCGTCAGGTAGGCGTCGCAGCGCGCGATGACCGGTCCGCGGGCGTCGAGCGCGCCGAGCGCGGCCACGATCCCGATGACGGCGCCCGTCAGCACGAGGATCAGCGCGAGCGCCAGGACGACGGCCCGCCGACGGCGCCGTACGCGGCCGGATCGCGCGCCGGGACTGCGGGGCACGGTTCCTCGGGGCGGAGCTACGGTCATCTAGGCGTGCAGCGCGGCGTTCAGGACGATGCCGTGCCCGCTCCGGGAGAGCGCCTCGACCGCGCCCGTGCGCGAGTTGCGGCGGAACAGGATGTTGTCGGCGCCGGAGAGCTCGCGGGCTGCGACGACCCGGGGCTCCTCGTCGGAGCCCTTGGGCGGCAGGACGAGGACCTTGGTGCCCGCGGTCACGTAGAGGCCGGCCTCGACGACGCAGTCGTCGCCGAGGGAGACGCCGATGCCGGCGTTCGCGCCGAGCAGGCTGCGCTCGCCGATGCGGACGCGCTCTTTGCCGCCACCCGAGAGAGTGCCCATGATCGAGGCGCCGCCGCCGATGTCGCTGCCGCTGCCGACCACGACTCCCTGGGAGATGCGGCCCTCGACCATGGAGGTGCCGAGGGTGCCCGCGTTGAAGTTGACGAAGCCCTCGTGCATCACCGTCGTCCCGGACGCGAGGTGCGCGCCGAGGCGCACGCGGTCGGCGTCGGCGATGCGGACGCCGGTGGGGACGACGTAGTCCACCATGCGGGGGAACTTGTCGATCCCGTACACGGTGACCGGCGTTCCGCCGCGCGCGGCCAGCAGGCGCAGGCGGGTCTGCTCGAAGCCGTCGACCGCGCACGGTCCGGCGGAGGTCCAGACGACGTTGGTCAGGACGCCGAAGATGCCGTCGAGGTTGATCGTGTTCGGCTGGACGAGCCGGTGGGAGATCAGGTGCAGCCGGAGGTAGGCGTCCGCGGTCGTCGCCGGCGCCTCGTCGAGGTCGACCTGGGTCCGCACGACCACCCTCCGGACGGCCCGCGCGGGGTCCACCCCTTCGAGCGCGGCCAGGTCGGCCAGGAGCGCCGGCCCGTCGGCGCCCTCGGGCTGCGGCCCGAGGGCAGGCGCGGGGTACCAGACGTCGAGGGTCTGGTGCGAGTCGGCGATCGTGGCAAGGCCGAGGCCCCATGCGGCGCGGTTCATGGGTCAAGGGTACGGAAGGTGCGACCCCGCGGCCGGGACCGGCGCCAGCTGTCCCTGGATCGGCCGGGCGTGGACTACCGGTCCGCGGTCACGCTGAGGGCGCTGCGGATGCCGTCGCCGACCATGCCCGGCTTGCAGGCGGCCACGTACTCGCCGGCGTCGAGCGAGACGGCGAGCTCTCGGCTG
>JAHECE010000186.1 GCA_024641895.1 Actinomycetales bacterium | reverse complement strand
CACGGCGCCGAGCAGGCGGAGGTCGAGTCGGTACGGCGCGAGCCCGGAGCGGCCGTAGGGGCGCTCGGTGGGGTGTCGGAACGGGCGTTGCCCAGTGAGGGGCCGGGCAGGATCGAGCAGGAGCCACGCTAGGTCAGCGGGGTAGCCCATCGCCTCGAACAGGTGGGGAGTCCGCTGCTCGAGGTCACGTCGAGGTGCCAGCGCGAGGGCCAGCGGCCAGCTCGGATGACCGAGGTCAGCCCAGGCGCCACGCGAACTTCTCCCCGAGCACCCGCGCCTCCTGCTGGTCGAAGAGAGCGAGCAGCCCGAGGACCCGGAAGCCTTGGGTGGTGAGATAGCTGACGCGCTCGGCCTGGCCATGAGCATCGTGCCCGCCAGGTTCGAGTTCGGTGAAGGCTCCCCAGAAGCTGAGGGCCTTGTAACGCGCGATCACCTCCGTCGACTCCGGGTCGAGCCCCAGGCGCTCCGTGACATCCCAGAGAGGCGGCATCAGATGACCCCTCGCGCGTTCGCCAGAAGCTCCGGCGCCTCGAAGAGCGCCACGTTGTCGATGACGTCGTCCGGCTCGGGGTGCCGACCGTTCCGGATCGACCTCACGACGCTGTCGTAGTCGTAGAACTCGGCAAGTCGCAGCCGCCTCGGAGGAATGCGCACGGCGACGGCGATCTCCCCTTCCCCCCGGTATGGAGACCAGGCGGGATGTTGGTGCAGGTCACGGACCTCCTCGGCGAACTCGGCGTGGCGCCCGGCCGCTCTGCCGAGGAGGAATACGTAGCCGTAGAAGATCCAGCCGTCGCGGCGGGGGCCGAGGACAGCGAAATCGAGGGCCGTGTCGAAGGCGAACCTCGCGCGGCTGGCGCGGCTCCAACGGCTGCCCTCGAGGTACGTCCCTGCGGTCGCCGAGATGTACGGGCTCTGGCTATGGAACGTCGGATGGTCGTGCCGATGGCGCTCGAGGGCCTCGGGGGAGAGCAGGCCCTCGGCGGCGTCGCTGGTGGCGACCACGCCATTGCGCAGCGCAGCGCAGACCAGGCCAGTCTCGCGGACCACAGCGAGAGCGTCCGCATACGCAAGGCGGCCGACGCCGCGGACGACTTCCTGGATCAGCACCCCGCACCTCCGCAGGCCTGGACAGCCCAAGCGATGAACCGAGTCTCCGACAGCGACCGTCACCTGCAAGTCACGTCAGCGTCACGCCTCCTGGGAGCCGGGACTTGGGTCCCTTGACGCGCAGACTCTCGCCCCAGTTCGCTGTGATCGCAACCGGAAGGGCCGTCTCGCGGGTGTCCGCCGCTGTTCGCCCCGTCCGTTCGGCTTCGACTCTGGACGACGGCAAACGTTGGCGGACGGGAATCGCGGCGGGCACAGGCCGGGATAGAGGGCGCGCCGAGGACGCTGCCCCGGCCGCGGCGCGGGCGATGGAGCCGGGCATGGGTCGATGGCGGGTTGGCGGTCGTCGGGGCTACTGCCCGAGGTCCTTCACGAGGTTCGGTATTCGTGCGGTGAGGGCTTGCCACATCAGGTCGTTGTTGACCTTGTCGTAGTGGTGGGCGACGAGGTTGCGCATCCGGGCGATGCCGGTCCAGTCCACGTCGGGGTGGCGCGCCTTGAAGTCGTCAGGCAGCTTCTCCGCGACGGTGGCGGCCTTGATGAGGATCCTCTCGCCGGCGTTGCGGAGCATGGCTCCGTCCATCGTGTCGGCGAGATACGCGTCGCGGCCCTTGGCCGTGAGGTAGGCGGCCTCGGAGCCGATCCGGGCGAGGTCATCGAGGCGACGCCGGATGCGGTCCTCGGTCACAACGGCACCGCCTCAGCGAGCGCTCGTTCCAGTACCGGGCCGGTGCTGCCTGCGGAGACGACGTCGACGGGCACTGTGAGCAGCGTGCTCAGCTGCTCTTCGAGGGTGAGCAGGGTGACGATGTCGGCTCCGGGCGGGAAGGTCACCAGCAGGTCCAGGTCGGAGTCGGGCTGGTCGCTGCCGTTCGCGGCGGAGCCGAAGACGCGGACGTTCGTGCCGCCGACCGCGCGGACTGCGGCCAGCACCTGCGGGAGGGCTGCTTCCAAGAGTTGCGAGGGGCGGACCCGCAGGGCGCGCTCGAGCGCGCGGCGGGTGGCCTCGGTCGGCTGCCTCGCTCCGCTTTCGATCGCGGCGATCAGCGGCTGTTTCACCCCGGAGGCGTCGGCCAACTCGCGCTGGGTGAGCCCAGCTGCGGCGCGGCGCAGCCGAAGTCGATCTGCATAGGCGACCTCACTCACGCCCCTATGATAACAGGCGTGTTATCTCTGCTGGCGGCAACCGAGCTGGGCCCACCTGGGCGCGGCGCCGTGCTGTCGCGGTGTAGCCGAGAATGTAGCCATCAGACGGCTATCGCCCACGTTCGTGGGCGTTCGCACGAGTTCGCTCGTTCCGGTGACCTGCGGCGACGTACCGGAGCGAACGGCAGCGAACCCCGGGCCGAGACCTGGGGGTCAAGGGGTCGCAGGTTCAAATCCTGTCAGCCCGACACATCATCGCAGGTCAGAGGCCTGTGCGGGGCCCCTCGTGGCGACTGGAAAGGCTCATGTAGCCATCCGTGTAGCCATGAGACACGGTTCGCCGCCGTTCGCGGCTGTTCGCCCTGTTCGTTCGGCCTCGGCTCCGGACGGCGGCGGACGCGGGCGGACGGCTACGGATCGGTTGTGACCTCACCACGGCGTCAAGAGGTCACGCTTCCCCGGAGCCCGGGTACGGGCGGCTACCTCGCACGTCGGGTGGCTGTTCCCTCGCCGGACCGGGGGAGCGGGGACGTGGTGGTGTAGCCGTGCGTGTAGCCGCGAGCGGGTCGAGACCCTCATGGCCATCGGCGAGCGCGTCGGTAGGGGCCGCCGCCGAGCTCCGAGCGGGAACCCGGTGGTGGCGCCGGGAGTCCTCAATCGGGCACACCTCCGGGCCTTTCCTAGGTGCGTGCGACCGGGGGCATGTGCTCGGACTGGGCCGCGATCAGCGGTTTTGGTGCCCGTGGGCCCAAGGACGGCAGCGGCACGGTCGGGATGCCGGTGAAGAAGGGTCGCGGCGGGGCTAGGGGCATGAGGACAGGGAGCAGGGTGCGCTCGCTGACCAGCTCTGCGACCTGGCGTGGGCGCCAAGAAGGAGTGTGGCCACGAGTCGCCGATCAGGGTGGTCGATTCCTCGCCGTCGGCAACGGGCGCCTGCGCGAGGCGCCGTAGCAGCTTGTGCGGTCCCCTCACGATCACCACGGACCCATCCTGCCTCGGGCGGGAGCGTGGTCGGCGGTGACGGGACGGGGCGCAGAATGGCTGGCTGTCGCTCCCGAGCACAGCCTCCTGTCGGGCGCATCCACCCCTGGTCCTGTTGGGCCAGGTGTGGATGCGCGTGACCTGCCTCGGTGGGCGCCAGGGGGTTGGCAGGGATCAGGAGCTGGAGCGGCCGGATGGCTTGAGCATGAGGACCACGGCGATGATCGTGAGCAGCACGTCGGCTGCGGCGGTGGCGCGAAGGGGGGCTGGAACGTCTGTGGTGACCAGCCCGGGCAGCGCCGTGATCGCCGTGAGCACGAGCATGATCGCTGCCGCTCGGATCGCGGCCCTGCTTCCGCGTAGCCAACCGACCAGAACGGCGGCGATGATGGCCACGCCGGCGATGGTCCCGAAGAGCAGGACCGGGAGCGGGGGACCGACCTCGCCCTCGGGCGTGGGGAACGCGATCAGCACGACGGCGAAAAGGCCGAGCAGCAGCGTCAGGACGAAGCCGACCTGGTTCGCCGGGCTGTAGCGCTGCACGGTCGCCTCCGATGACAGGTCTGAGTCACTTCTGTTGGACATGGTGGCCTCCGGTTCGGTGTGTTGTGCTGCCTACGCTGCGCCTCGGCGGGTTCCCGTCGCCAGAGCACTGCTTCCACCTCGATTCCCGGGTATCTGGGAATCCGGCGGGAAGTTCGGCCCGTGGGACTGGCCGTGTACGTGCGGCACACTGGGCGGGTGCCGGAAGTTCCGTGGACCGCGGTCCGGGTGGTGATCGTCGACGACCACCCCGTGGTGCGGCGGGGGTTGCGGGCGTTGCTTGACACGTTGGACGGCATCGAGGTCGTGGGTGAGGCCGGCGACGGCGAGACCGCGGTGGCTCTGGCAAAGCAGCTCGGGCCGGACGTGGTGCTCATGGACCTACACATGCCCGGGATCGGCGGGGTCGTGGCCACCCGGCGCATCGCGCAGCAGCGCCCCGCACCCGCGGTGCTGGTGATGACCATGTTCGACGACGACGAGACGGTGGTCACCGCGGTACAGGCCGGCGCCCGTGGCTATCTGGTCAAGGGCGCCGAGCAGGACGAGATCAGCCGCGCGCTTCGGGCCGTCGCCTCGGGGGAAGTGATCTTCGGCCCCACGGTTGCGGCCCGCGTGCTAGGCCTGCTCGGCGGCGCACGGGCTCAGCCCGAGCCGAAGGCGTTCGCCGACCTCACCGAGCGTGAGCGCGACATCCTGCATCTTCTGGCCACCGGGGAGCGCACTGCGTCGATCGCCGCGCGGCTCTACCTCGCACCTAAGACTGTTAGCAACGCTCTGACGTCGATCTTCGCGAAGTTGCAGGTGGATGGCCGTGCGGAAGCGATCGTCATTGCACGTGAGCACGGTTTCGGTCGGGACGGACTGTGAACGCCTGGGCCCCCGCCGGGTTCGTCGTGGCAGGCAGCGCGCTTGCCGCGGGTCCGCTCATGGTGCGGGCAGGTGTGGCCGGGTGGGCGGGCTGGCTGACGGCGGCTGCCGGGCTCACCGCACTGGCCGGCACCTGGCTGGCCCAGCAGGCGGCCGCGACGATGCCGGGCCAGGTGCTGCTCGTCGTGGCGTGGATGGTGTTGCTGCCCGCGGCGTTGTGGGCCTATCCGCAGCCTCGGTGGCGGCACCCGTTGGACGCCGTGCTCGGGATCGTGCTGGTTGCCCCCGGCGTCGTGGCTTGCTTCTACATCGCCCAGTATTCGGTGCTGGGCCTGATGGGCACGACCGCCGCGCTGGGGCTCGTCGTGCAGACCTGGTGGCGGCTGGAACGCAGTGAGGGA
>JAHECE010000185.1 GCA_024641895.1 Actinomycetales bacterium | reverse complement strand
ACCCGTTCGCCCGAACCGCCCTGACCGTCCTACGAGGCGCCGGGCTGCGCGTCGGGGAGCTGCTCGACCTCGAGCTCGACGCCGTCGTGGACTACGCAGCGGCCGGGACCTGGCTACGGGTCCCGCTCGGCAAGCTCGCCACCGAACGGATGGTCCCCCTCGACCAGCACACCCTGGCTGCCCTGGACGAGTGGACCGCCACCCGCGGGCGGCACCGTCCCGTTCCCCACCCCCGCACCGGCAAGCCGACCGACTTCCTGTTCACCGAGCACGGCCACCGCCTGGGCGCGACTAGGCTGCGCAACGGGCTACTGGCCGCCGCCAAGGACGCCCAGTTGCGTGGTCCCGGCGGCGCTGTCATGGTCGTCACGCCGCACCAGCTGCGCCACACCTACGCCACAGCGCTGGCCAACGCCGGGATGCCCTGCTGCCCGAGCTCGACGTCCGCCGCGTCCAGCGATCAGGTCCGCGTCGAGTGCGACATCGCACAGTGCAGCCTCACCGTCGTCGAGACCCGGCCTCCCTGGCGCGCTGACTTCGGACCGAGTGGACATGCTTCCCGATCGCGCGTCTTCGCTACACCAAGGCGACCGGCCTCTGGGAGCTGTACTGGCGCGACCGCAACCTCCGGCTTCACCGCTACGAGCTCGCCCCACCCTCGCGGCTCGTCGACGAACTCCTCGACGAGATCGACCGCGACCCGACGCACATCTTCTGGGGATAGCTCGCCGGTCGAGGTACCGCCTGCCTCTCCGGGCGGCCACCGAGCCGGCGATCGAGTCGCCGCCGGGGGTCGAAGTTCTCGATCGTCGTCGGCGGCTGCAGGGCGGCGCGGGCTGGGATGGGCACCCGATCGCCGC
Source organism: Actinomycetales bacterium (assembly GCA_024641895.1). Taxonomy (GTDB): domain Bacteria; phylum Actinomycetota; class Actinomycetes; order Actinomycetales; family JAHECE01; genus JAHECE01. Next base: position 4,198 of record JAHECE010000185.1, on the reverse strand, counting down.
TCGTTGCCGACCCCTCGACCCTCGACGCACGCGCGGCTGCTCGACGCGGCTGCTCGATCGTTGGCGGACTAGATGCGGACCAGAACGGCCGTGGTCACCGGCGGGACATCGCCCGCAACGCTCTGACCTGGGAAGATATGGTGCGCCATCAGGGACTCGAACCCCGAACCCGCTGATTAAGAGTCAGCTGCTCTGCCAATTGAGCTAATGGCGCGCGGTGCGAAAGACTACCAGCGCTCCGACCCCGCGGTCGAACCGGACCTGCGTCCCACCGATCCGTGGGCCAGTCACCCCGCGAAGCGCGAGCCGCCCCGCCCAGGCGCAGAACCCCGCCACCTCAGAGGTACAGCCCCGTGCCCTCTCCCGGCACCTCCGGCGCCGCGACGGCGTGCAGGTCCTTCTCGCGAAGGAGCAGATAGGTCGTGGGCCCCAGCTCGACCTCAGCGCGCTCCTCCGGGTCGAAGAGGACCCGGTCGCCGACCTTCACGTGCCGGACCTGCTGCCCCACGGCAACGACCTCCGCCCACGCGAGCCGCTTGCCCACCGTCGCCGTCGCGGGGATGAGGATGCCTGCGGTGGACCTGCGCTCGCCTCCGTCGGAGTCCGTCGGGACGACCAGGAGCCGGTCGCTGAGCATCCGGATGGCGAGGTGCTGGTCCTGACGCCCGCCGCCGGGTCTCTTCTCGTTCGAGGTCACGACCGAGACGGTACAGCGCCCACCGATGGCGAACACCTCGACTGCGAACAGCTCGGCAGATGACGCACTCCCAACGGTCACGCCCCGCGGCGATGTCCCAAACCCCGAGAGGTGCCTACGCTATGCACCCGCCACCCGCCACCCGACCCAGCGCAGGAGCGTCCGCCATGCCTCGTCTCGCCGTCGGCGACACCGCCCCCGACTTCACCCTGCCCACTGCCTCCGGGGAGCAGATCAGCCTCTCCGACCTCCTCGCCGAGGGCCGCAAGGCCGTCGTGTATTTCTACCCCGCGGCCAGCACGCCCGGCTGCACGACGGAGGCCTGCGACTTCCGCGACAACCTCGCCTCGCTCAAGGGCGCCGGCTACGAGGTCGTCGGCATCTCTCCAGACGGGCCTGCCGCGCTCGAGAAGTTCGCCCGCGAGCAGCACCTGACGTTCCCGCTCGTCGGGGACCCGGACAAGACTGTCCTCGAGGCCTGGGGCGCCTGGGGCGAGAAGTCCCTGTACGGCAAGACGGTGACCGGCGTCATCCGCTCGGCGATCGTCGTCGACGCCGAAGGCGTCGTGACACACGTCGCGTACAACGTCCGCGCCAAGGGTCACGTCGCGAAGCTGCGGCGCGACCTCGGCCTCGACTGACGAGCGACGAGCTCCGGGCGGCAACCATCAGGCCCGCGATCCGGCCCCGAGGCCCCGCCGACGGCGTCCCGGGCGACCTCACCCCGCTCCCGCCTACTCCGCGAAGAGCACGTCCTGCCACGCCGGACGCGCCGGTGCGTCGCCGGAGTCGAGCAGCGCACGCCAGGACTCATCGGTGAGGCGTTCGTCGCTGACGAGCTCCCGATAGGCGTTCACGGCCCCGACCGCGACCTGGAAGGTCCCCCCATCGGCCGGGACGACGACGAGGAGCCGGTCGAAGCGGGCCGTGCCGATCTCGAGGTACTCCCCCGGCCCCCCGGTCGCGATGTCGGCGACGAGGGCCGCGTCCTGGTCGCCCTCCGGAGAGCTCCCGTCCGCGGGGAAGTCGGACGCCAGGAAGACGAGGCGCTCCAGCTGGATGCCGGTGTCCAGCAGCTTCTGGTTGTCTGCCTCGGAGACGTCCTCGCCGGCGAGCTCTGCTCGGGCGACGCGCGCCAGGAAGGCGCAGTACCGGCTCACCTCGTCCAGCAGCGCGGCATTGGACCCGCTCAGCACGTCGCGATCCGCAAGGCCCCGGCGCGTCAGGTCGGCTACGGCGGCGAGCCGCTCGAACGCGACCGGCTCGGGCTCGACCCAGTGCCGACGCTCCTGCGGCACGTCTCCCCCGCCCTCGGCCAGCGCCTGCTTCGCGTAGAGGATCGTGTCGTGCTTGAGCTCGGCATAGGACGCGAGCCCTGTCTGGAGGTCCTTGGCGGCCCAGGCGGCGCCCCGCAGGTAGTCCGGGAAGGCCGCACCGTGGCCGGCGAGGACGGGCTGGAGCGCGTAGAGCCAGGCGTCGTAGACCGTGGCGCCCCAGTCGGCGGCCGGACGAGCCGCCACGGCCGCCGTGAGCCAGGCGCGCTGGGACTCATAGTTCGCGTAGTCGAGCGCCCCGGAGTCGTCGAGCACGTCGCGGGCGAGACCCGAGCCGAGGACGGCGGCGACGTCGAGCCCGGACGGCAGCGTCCGCGGGTCCTGCCCGGTGCCGACGTTCGGGAAGATCAGCTGGTCGAGGACGAAGGCATCGAGGACGAACCGGGTGCCCATGATGCGCACCGTCGCGAGGGCGGGGTTGATCTCCACCGCCCGCGTCGCGACCAGAGCGTCGACGGCGCGGGCGACGTCGCCGTCGGCCAGGACGCTCGGGTCCTCCAGCCAGGTCGGGCTCACGGAGGTTGCAGCCGCCGCCCACTCGAACGGCGTGTAGTCGTCGGCCAGGCCGACGAGGAACGCCGTCGGCTCGTACACCTGCCGCCACAGGGCCGCCAGGGCGGGGTCCGCGACGACCAGGCGCGACGCCAGCAGGCCGAGCCGCGCCGGCCGGACGCCGTCGGGGCAACCAAGCGTCTCCGGCAAGCAGAACGCGAGCTGGCCGAGCGCGGTCATGCCGAGGAAGTACCGCTCCAGGTCCTCGTTGCGCGTGTAGTGCCCGCGTGGCGTGAAGAGCGAGTAGTCCACGGGGCTGCCGAGCAGCGGCGAGGTCGCCGGATCACCGCTCGCGGCCCCGATCAGGGCCACCTCCGCCTCGGCGAGCGGACCGAGCGCACCGGGCAGGCCCAGCTCGGCCGCGGCGACCTGGAAGTACTGCTCGACGGCCGCGGCGTCGTCCGCCAGCGGGGTCCCGGCCATCATCTCGGCCTGGGCCCCGGCTGCGTCCAGCAGACCCGTGACGAGCTCCTCGAGCGCCGGCAGCAGCGTCTCCTGCTCGAGTTGGCGAAGCACCTTGTCGAAGGCGAGGTGCCACACGTGATAGGCCGCGTCCGTCGTCACATAGTTGGGCACGGAGCCGTAGGCGTTCTCGTCGTAGACGAAATGGACCAGCGGGTAGCCCGCCGGCAGGACGACGAAGCCCCGGGACTCGAGCGCGCGCCCGACCCCAGGGAGCGCGACGTCGTCGGCGAGCGGATCGACCACGAGCACCCCGTCGAGAGAGGTGGGCGTCGCCGGTCCCGGGTACGCGGGCGCGTCCGGGTCCGCCAGCGCGACGCCGTCGAACGCGGCGAAGCCGGCGAGCGCGGTCCGCGGCAGGTCACCGGTAGCCGGCGGGGGCGACGCGTCGCCCGGTGAGGATGAGGACGTGGGCTCGGGTCCGGGCTCGCCCGTCGAGCACGCCCCTGCGAGGAGAGCGACCGCGGCGCCGACGGCGAGGACTCGGCGGGCAGCCGCGATGCGGCTCGCGAGAACGTCTCTCATGGCGCGGTCCTTTCGATGACAACGGGTTCCGAGCGGCCGTCCCCGTCGACGTCGGCGCACCCGGGCACGCCGTCGCCGGGGAGCTCCGCCAGCGCGGGGGAGGTGACGAAGCCGTAGCCGCGCCAGGTGAAGACGCCGACGGCGACGCGATCGGCGGCCCCGACGGCGGAGCCGTAGCCGAGCACGAGCACGCCGTCGCAGACCGTCACGGAGGAGACCGGGCGCAGGATGGTTCCGGCGACCCATTTCTGCCTCAGGTCGGCGGCACCGTAGACACCGAGGTGCTGGGAGCGGCCGCGGCCGTCGGTGGGCACACTTACCGCGAGCGCCTCACCGACGGCGGTCGGCCGGGCCGGGCGCAGGAACAGGGCGACCACCTCGTCCGCACCGTCGTCGTCCACGTCGCCGAGGACCGCGGTCTGGACGTCGATGCCGGCCGCGAGGAGGCCGACGTCCGCGAGCAGTCCGTCCGCAGGCCGCCTCTGGGGCAGGCGCACAACCGGTCCGGGGAGCCCACGCCAGCCGTCGGCCAGGGCGACGACGTCGCCCTGGCCCGGGGCCGCGCCCAGAGCCGCGCTCAGAGCCGCGCTCAGACCCGCGCCCCGACCCGCGCCCAGAGCCGCGCTCG
>JAHECE010000184.1 GCA_024641895.1 Actinomycetales bacterium | reverse complement strand
CATCAGCGATCGTCCGCGGCCAGGTGACGACGTGGTCATCCGGCAGCTCCGCGTCATCGCGGCCGGTGCCGACGTCGTTCACGCCCATGGGCTGCGGGCAGGGGCGATGGCAGCGTTGGCGATCGGCTCGCTCGGCGCCCGCGATCGCAGACCCGCGCTGGTCGTGACGCTCCACAACCTCCCGGTCGGGGGTCCGCGGGTGCTGGCCATGTCGACGATCCTCGAACGGATCGTCGCGCGTCGCGCCGACGCTGTGCTCGGCGTCAGCTCCGACCTGGTCGATCGCGCACGAGCCCGGGGCGCCACGTTCGCCGAGCGTGCGCTCGTGCCTGCACCGCCCGGTCCGGAGCCGGCACCGCTCACCGACGAGCAGCGCCAGGAGCTGGGTGTCGAGGACGGCAGGGCCGTCGTGCTCACGGTGGCGCGGCTGGCCCCGCAGAAGGGCCTGGAGCTGCTGCTGGAGACGGCTGAGAGGCTCGCTTCCGACGGCGCGGAGCCCGCCGTGCTCTGGCTGGTCGCGGGAGACGGTCCCCTGCTCGCCGACCTGCGGACGAGGATCGACGAGGACGAGCTTCCGGTCCGGCTGCTCGGTCGGCGCGGCGACATCCCCGACCTCTTGGCCGCGGCGGACGTCGTCGTGAGCACGAGCGAGTGGGAGGGCCAGCCGCTCGGCATCCAGGAGGCCATGGCCGTCGGGGCGCCGATTGTCGCAACCGACGTGGGCGGGACCCGTGAGGTCACCGGAGACGCGGCCGTGCTGGTGCCGTACCCGGACAGCGCAGGGCTCGCCGCGGCGATCCGCCGGCTCCTCAACGATCCGGCCCGCCGTGCGGAGCTTTCCGTCGCAGCCAGGGCGCGCGCTGACTCGCTCCCGCGGCTCGCCGACGTCACCGCCCAGCTCCAGGGTGTCTACGACCGGGTGCTAGGGTAAAAATCCGTGGTCAGACTCGCGGATCGGCGCTCAGGTAATCAGGCTGGGATCACCCGGCACATCTTCGTGACCGGCGGCGTCGCATCGTCGCTCGGCAAGGGCCTTACGGCCTCCAGCCTCGGCCACCTCCTTCGTGCGCGGGGCCTGCGGGTCACGATGCAGAAGCTCGACCCTTACATCAACGTCGATCCCGGCACGATGAACCCGTTCCAGCACGGCGAGGTCTTCGTCACCGAGGACGGCGCCGAGACGGACCTCGACATCGGTCACTACGAGCGCTTCCTCGATGTCGATCTCGACCGCGGTGCCAACGTCACGACCGGCGTCGTGTACTCGAGTGTCATCGCCAAGGAGCGTCGCGGCGAGTACCTGGGTGACACCGTCCAGGTCATCCCGCACATCACGGACGAGATCAAGGCTCGGATGCGCGCGCAGGCCGAGCCGGTCGGCGGCGTGGTGCCGGATGTGATCATCACCGAGATCGGCGGCACCGTCGGCGACATCGAGTCGCTGCCCTTCCTGGAGGCCGCCCGGCAGGTGCGTCGGGACGTCGGCCGGGACAACGTGTTCTTCCTGCACGTCTCGCTCGTGCCGTACATCGGGCCGAGCGGCGAGCTCAAGACGAAACCGACCCAGCACTCGGTCGCGGCCCTGCGCAACATCGGTATCCAGCCCGACGCGATCGTCTGCCGTGCGGACCGCGAGATCCCGGAGTCCGTGAAGGGCAAGATCGCCGCGATGTGCGACGTCGACCGCGAAGCCGTCGTGGCCGCGATCGACGCCCCGAGCATCTACGACATCCCGAAGGTGCTGCACAGCGAGGGCCTGGACGCCTATGTCGTCCAGCGGCTCGCGCTGCCGTTCCGCGACGTGAACTGGGAGACCTGGTCCACGCTGCTCGAGCGGGTCCACTACCCGGCTGACGAGATCGAGGTCGCCCTCGTCGGCAAGTACATCGGCCTGCCCGACGCGTACCTCTCGGTGACCGAGGCCCTGCGCGCGGGTGGCTTCGCGAACGACGCCAAGGTGCGGATCCGCTGGGTCGCCTCGGACGACTGCGAGAGCGACGAGGGTGCGCGCAAGGCCCTGGCCGACGCCGACGCCGTGCTCATCCCCGGAGGCTTCGGCGTGCGGGGCATCGAGGGCAAGCTCGGAGCGCTGAAGTGGGCTCGTGAGCACGAGGTGCCGACGCTCGGCATCTGCCTCGGGCTGCAGTGCATGGTGATCGAGTTCGCGCGCGACGTCCTCGGGCTCGCGGCGGCATCCTCGACCGAGTTCGACCCGGACACCCCGGACCCCGTCGTCGCCACGATGGCCGAGCAGCTCGCGATCGTCGGCGGTGAGGGCGACCTGGGCGGCACGATGCGCCTGGGCCGGTACGAGGCCGTCCTGACCCCGGGCAGCGTGGTCGCCCAGGTCTACGGCAGCGAGCGGGTGAGCGAGCGGCACCGGCACCGCTACGAGGTCAACAACTCCTATCGAGACGCGCTCGAGGCGGCCGGGATGCACATCTCGGGCAGGTCCCCGGACAGCTCGCTCGTAGAGTTCGTGGAGCTCGACCGGGCCCTTCACCCGTATTTCGTGGCGACTCAGGCCCACCCCGAGTTCAAGTCGCGCCCCAACCGGGCGCACCCGCTGTTCGCCGGCCTGGTTGCCGCAGCGCTCGACCGCCAGCGGGCGACCCGGCTGCTCGAGGTCGAGCCGGTCCGGCACCACCAGGAGGTGTGAGGTTGGCTGCCGACGACGCGAGGCCCCTCGACGTGGTCACGGCGTCCGACGGGGTCGGCGATGCGCCGGCGCCGGCGCCGGTGGTCGCCTCGAGGCTGATCCACCACGGCCGGATCTGGGACCTGTGCAGCGACGACGTCGACCTCGGGCACGGCGCGGCGGTGGTCCGGGACTATGTCCGGCACCCGGGGGCGGTCGCCGTCATCGCGCTCGACGACGCCGGGCGGGTGCTCTTGCAGCGTCAGTACCGGCACCCGGTGCGGTCACTCCTGTGGGAACCGCCCGCCGGCCTCCTCGACGGCGACGGTGAGAGCCTGCGCGACGCCGCCGCCCGCGAGCTCGCGGAGGAGGCTGACCTGGTCGCGGCGCAGTGGGACGTGCTCGTGGACTACTACACGACTCCCGGCAGCTCGGACGAGGCGATCCGCATCTTCCTCGCCAGGGGACTGACCCAGGTCCCCGAGGACCAGCGCCACCAGCGGGAGGACGAGGAGCGCGACATGGCGGCCGTCTGGCTGCCGTTGGACGCGGCGGTCGCAGCAGTGCTCGGCGGTCGGGTGCACAACCCGTCCGCCGTCGTGGGCATCCTCGCCGCCGCGCAGGCCAAGGCGAAGGAGTGGGCGACCCTACGACCGCTCGGCTCGCCCTGGGTCCGCTGAAGGGCTCGTCAGCGGCTCGTCGAGACCCGGTACTGGTTCCTGGCGACCGGCACGAAGACGAGCAGAATCGCGACCGACCAGATCAGCACGTACAACGCGGGGTTCTGGAGTGGCCACGCCGTCGGTTCCGGCGCGCCCGGGGGGATGTTGCCGAAGAGCTCCCGCGACGCCTGGGCGACCGCTGAGACCGGGTTCCACTCCGCGAACCCGCGCAGCGCGCTCGGCAGGGTCTCCAGCGGCACGAAGGTGTTGGCGACGAACGTGATCGGGAAGATCACGATGAACGAGGCCTGGTTGACGACCTCGGGGCTCGGCACCAGCATCCCGATCCACGCCATGATCCACGAGACGGCGTAGGCGAAGACCAGGAGGACGAGGTACCCGGCGGCAGCGTCGAGGAACGAGCTGCGGATCCGCCAGCCCACCAGCAGGCCGGTCAACGACATCACGACGAGCACGATGACGTTGTTGATGACGTCGGCGAGCGTTCGTCCGGTCAGCACGGCCGACGGCGCCATCGGCAGCGACCGGAAGCGGTCGATGATGCCCTTCTGGACGTCCTCGGCCAGTGCGGCGCCGGTGATGGTCGAGCCGAAGATCACCGTCTGGGCGAAGATCCCGGCGATGAGGAACTCGCGGTAGGCCGCCCCGCCGCCCTCTCTGTCGATGGCGCCGCCGAACACGAACGCGAAGAGCAGGACGAACATGATCGGCGAGAGCGTCGTGAAGACGAGGAGCTCGGGGACGCGTTTGATCTTGATGACGTTGCGCTTGGCGACCACATGGGCGTCGGCGATGGCTGCGGGGACCCTCATCGTTCGGCCTTGTCCTTGCTCTCGTTCTCGGCGCCGGTGGTCTTGCCGGTCAAGGTGAGGAAGACGTCGTCGAGCGTCGGTCGGTGCAGGCCGACGTCGTCAAGGTGGATCCCGGCCCCGTCCAGGCGCCGGAGGGCGTCAGTGAGCACGGCGGCACCTCCGGACACGGTGATGCTGAACGTGCGCTGGTGGACGTCGGTCGAGCCCGCACCCACGCCGAGAGGCTCGAGCAGCTCTCGGGTGGCCTCGAGCCGGGCGGCGTCCGAGACCGTGACCTCGAGTCGCTCACCGCCGACCTGCCGCTTCAGCTCATCAGCCGTGCCCTCGGCGATGATCAGGCCCCTGTCGATGACCACGATCTTGTCTGCGAGCAGGTCCGCCTCCTCGAGGTACTGGGTCGTCAGGAGGAGGGTGGTGCCACCCGAGACGAGGGTGCGGATGACGTCCCACATGTCGGTGCGTCCGCGCGGGTCCAGGCCCGTCGTCGGCTCGTCCAGGAAGAGCACGGGGGGCTGGGCGACGAGTGCGCCGGCAAGGTCGAGCCGGCGTCGCATGCCACCGGAGTACGTGCGGGCGGGCCGGTCCGCGGCGTCCTCGAGCCGGAAGTCCGCGAGCAGCGCTCGTGCCCGCTCCCGGCTCGCCTTGCGGCCCAGGTGGTACAGCCGCCCGATCATGTCCAGGTTCTCGAAGCCCGTGAGGTACTCGTCGACCGCCGCGTACTGACCGGACAGCCCGATCCTGCGCCGGACCTCGGAGGCTTGGGTCGCGACGTCGATCCCCGCCACGGTCGCGGAACCGGCGTCGGGCTTCAGGAGGGTGGCGAGGATCCGCACGATGGTGGTCTTGCCGGCGCCGTTGGGTCCCAGGAGCCCGAGGACGGTTCCCTCGGGCACGGTCAGGTCCACGCCGGCGAGTGCGGTGACGGAGCCGTAC
>JAHECE010000017.1 GCA_024641895.1 Actinomycetales bacterium | reverse complement strand
CACCCGTAACGGCGGCTCGTTGGCGGACCCCGGCAGCGTCTCCTACCTGTTCCAGCGCCGCGGCGTCGTCCTCGTGCCCAAGAACGAGGGGCTTTCCGAGGACGACGTGCTGATGGCCGTCCTCGACGCCGGCGCCGAGGAGATCGCCGACCTCGACGACACGTTCGAGCTCATGTGCGAGGCGACCGACCTGGTCGCGGTGCGCACCGCGCTGCAGGATGCCGGCATCGACTACGACTCGGCCGAGGCCCAGTTCGTGCCCACGATGCAGGTCGAGGTCGACGTCGAGGGCGCGCGCAAGGTGCTCCGTCTCATCGACGCACTCGACGACAGCGACGACGTGCAGAACGTCTTCGCCAACTTCGACGCCTCCGACGAGGTGCTGGCGGCGCTCGAGGAGGAGTGAGTCCCTCCCGGCTCCGGAACCACCGGCCTGGGATGCTGGCCTGGTGCGCGTCCTCGGAGTCGACCCCGGCCTGACACGGTGCGGCGTCGGCATCATCGACGCCGGGGCCGGACGCAGCGTCACGATCGTCGACGTCGCCGTCGTGCGCACCCCGAGCATCGACCCCCCGGAGCAGCGCCTCCTGAGGATCGCGGCGGAGATCGACCGTTGGATCGACGCCGTTCGTCCCGATGCCGTCGCTGTCGAGCGCGTCTTCGCGCAGGAGAACCTGCGCACCGTCATGGGCACCGCACAGGTCGCCGGTCTGACCATGGTCGCGGCGGCCCGGCGGGGCATCCCGGTCGGCCTGCACACCCCGAGCGAGGTCAAGGCCGCGGTCACGGGCTACGGCCGGGCGCAGAAGGCCCAGGTGCAGGAGATGGTCGCGCGGATCCTCCACCTCGACTCGCGGCCCCAGCCGGCCGATGCCGCGGACGCCCTCGCCCTGGCCATCTGCCACGCGTGGCGCCCGCCCGGAGCGGCGACGTCGTCAGCGGATCGGGCCGCCGTGGGGGTCGGCCGTGCACGCGACCTCACCCCGGCGCAGGCTGCCTGGGCGCGCGCCGAACAAGCGGCACGCCGTCGCGGCTGACGGGCCTGGCGCTCTGCGCGTGGGACTATTCGCACACCTGTTCGCACGTTCCCACGGAGGTAGGCCCCGGTGATCGCCTCGCTGACGGGCACTGTCCGCTCCCTGTCCCTCGACTCGGCTGTGCTCACGGTCGGCGGAGTCGGCCTGTCGGTACAGGCCACGCCGACGACGCTCGCAAGCCTGCGGGTGGGCGCGCAGGCCGACCTCGCGACGTCCCTCGTCGTCCGGGAGGACGCGCTCACGCTGTTCGGCTTCGTCGACGACGAGGAGCGGGACGTGTTCGAACTTCTCCAGACCGTGTCCGGGGTGGGACCGCGGCTCGCCCTGGCCATGCTGGCCGTGCACACCCCGGACCAGTTGCGCCGGGCCGTCGCGACCGAGGACTTCCGGGCGCTCGAACGCGTGCCGGGGATCGGCCGCAAGGGGGCCCAGCGGATCGTGCTGGAGCTCGGCGACCGGCTCGGCCCCGCCCGTGGCGGGGCCGAGACCCCGAACGGGGCCGCGCCGACGGGAGCCGTTGCCGACGCCGGGTCGGCCCAGGTCGTCGATGCGCTGGTCGGGCTCGGCTGGGCGGCGCGCAACGCCGAGGATGCCGTGAACGACGTGCTCGCCGGCGGTCACGAGGTCTCCGACACCGCCGGGCTGCTGCGCGCGGCCCTGCGGACGCTCGGCGGACGGGCCGGGGCGGGCGGGGTTGCCCGTGGCTGAGCAGGAGAGCCTGGTACGCAGCCAGGCCGACGACATCGAGCGCGCCGCCGAGGCCGCGCTGCGTCCACGACGACTGGCCGAGTTCGTCGGTCAGCCAGTGGTGCGAGACCAGCTGTCCCTCGTCCTCGACGCCGCCGTGGCGCGACGACGCCCGCCCGACCACGTGCTGCTCTCCGGCCCGCCGGGTCTGGGGAAGACGACGCTCGCCATGATCATCGCGGCCGAGGTCGAGGGGGCGCTCCGCCTCACCTCGGGCCCTGCGGTCCAGCACGCGGGCGACCTCGCCGCGATCCTGTCCGCCCTCCAGGAGGGCGACGTCCTGTTCATCGACGAGATCCACCGCCTCGCCCGTGCCGCCGAGGAGATGCTCTACCTCGCTATGGAGGACTTCCGGGTCGACATCGTGGTGGGCAAGGGCGCCGGCGCTACCGCCATCCCGCTGTCCTTGCCGCCGTTCACCGTGGTCGGCGCGACCACGCGGGCCGGTCTGCTGCCGGCACCGCTGCGGGACCGGTTCGGGTTCACGGGTCATCTGGAGTTCTACGACGTCGCCGACCTCGAGCGCGTGCTGCACCGCTCGGCTCGGCTCCTCGGCGCGGAGCTGGACGGCCGGGCCGCCGTCGAGATCGCGTCCAGGTCCCGGGGCACGCCCCGCATCGCGAACCGGCTGCTGCGTCGCGTGCAGGACTGGGCGCAGGTGCGGGGGTCCGGGGACCTCGACCTCACGGCCGCGCAGTCGGCCCTGTCGGTGTTCGAGGTCGACGCGCTCGGCCTGGACCGCCTGGACCGGGCGGTGCTCCGCGCGCTGTGCGAGCGGTTCGGCGGCGGGCCCGTCGGCCTCACGACGCTCGCCGTCTCGGTGGGCGAGGAACCCGAGACGGTCGAGACCGTGGCTGAGCCGTTCCTCGTCCGAGAGGGACTGGTCACCCGCACGCCGCGGGGCCGGGTGGCGACGCGAGCGGCCTACGACCATCTCGGTCTACGGCCTCCGGCGGGGGAGCCGGGCCTGTTCGAGTGAGCGGTTAGACTCGCCGCGACTCATCCCCGGACGTTGGAGCCGACCCGCATGGACCCCCTTCTCATCATCATGGTGCTCGCCGTCGGCGCGATGTTCCTGCTCACGAGCCGGACGCGTAAGCAGCAGCGCAAGGCGGGGGAGTTCCGCCAGGAGCTCGCGGTGGGAGACGACGTGATGACCGGCTCCGGCCTGTTCGGCACCATCGTCGACATCGACGGCGACGTCATCACGCTCGAGTCGCCGTCCGGCGGGCGCACCGATTGGCTTCGCGGAGCGATTGCCAAGCTTGCCGAGCCCCCGTTCGCGGCCCCCGTCGGGGACGAGGGCGTCCCGGACGACGACGAGTACGAGGACGCGCTCGCGGAGTCCGACGACAGCGACCTCGGCGATCTGGACGACATCGAGCTGGACGACACGGTGCTGGACGACTTCGAGCTCGACGTGGACCAGAGCCGGATCGCTACGGACGTCCAGAACGACGACGCCACGGGCCCGGGTGCGGGCGACGGCACGCCCGACGAGCCGCGCCGCCCCTAGATCCCGTCGGCGGGGCCTGTGACGGGCTCCGTCTCCCGCCGGTGACGTCCCGGCCCGCATGTGAGAGGACCTTCGGTGGCGACACGTCCTTCATCGGCCCGGCCGGTGCGCACGTTGCTCATCTTTCTGTCCGTCGTGGCAGCGCTCTTCGTCGCCCTCGCCGCCGGTGTGCGGTTCTCCGACGCGTCGTTCACCCCGAAGCTGGCGCTTGACCTGGAGGGCGGCACGCAGATCATCCTGACGCCGGTCGCCTCGGACGGTCAGGAGATCACGCCGGAGGACATCGACCAGGCGATCGGGATCATCCGCCAGCGAGTGGACTCCTCGGGCGTCGCCGAGGCGGAGATCACGAGCCAGGGCGGCAAGAACATCGTGGTCTCCCTCCCGGGCACGCCGAGCCAGGAGACCCTCGACCTGGTCCGCACGTCGGCGCAGATGCGGTTCCGCCCCGTGCTCCTCGAGCTCGATCCCGGCCCGGTCGTGGACGCGAACGGCGACGGCGAGCCGGACCCGGAGCCGACGGTTCCCGCTGAGGACCTTTCCGACACCCCGGCGACCGAACCGACCAGCGCGAGCGACCTGGCGTGGATCACGCCCGCGGTCGAGCGGGAGTTCCAGACCCTCGACTGCACCGACCCGGCCAACCTCGTCGGCGGCGGGGGAGACGACCCTGCCAAGGCGCTCGTCACCTGTCAGCAGTCGGGCCTCGTCAAGTACGTCCTCGGCCCCGTCGAGATCGAGGGCACCGAGATCGCCAGCGCATCCTCGGGCCTGCGGACCACCTCGCAAGGCGTCGTGACCAACGAGTGGGTCGTCCAGCTCGAGTTCACGCCTGCCGGAACCGCAGCCTTCAGCGAGACGACCCAGCGACTCGTGAGCCTTCCGCCGCCGCAGAACCAGTTCGCCATGGTGCTCGACGGCCTCGTCATCTCGGCGCCCAGGGTCAACGACCCGATCACCAACGGCAGCGCCGAGATCTCCGGCACGTTCACCCGCGAGAGCGCCGCCACGCTCGCCAACCAGCTGAACTTCGGCTCGCTGCCCTTGTCGCTCGAGGTGCAGAGCGAGAACCAGATCTCGGCGACCCTCGGTGCCGAGCAGCTGCAGCGGGGCCTCCTGGCCGGCCTCATCGGTCTCGTGCTCGTCGTGCTCTACAGCATCGCCCAGTACCGGGGCCTGGCGCTCGTCACCGTGGCCAGCCTGACGGTCGCCGCGATCATCACGTACGGCGTCATCACCCTGCTGTCGTGGCTTCAGGGCTACCGGCTCTCGTTGCCCGGCGTTGCCGGTCTGATCGTCGCCATCGGCATCACCGCCGACTCGTTCATCGTCTACTTCGAACGCATCCGCGACGAGGTCCGTGAGGGTCGCGTCCTCGAGGCCGCCGTCGAGAACGGGTGGGAGCGGGCGAGGCGCACGATTCTCGCCTCGGACTCCGTGAACTTCCTGGCGGCGGTCGTGCTGTACCTGCTCGCCGTCGGCGGGGTGCGAGGGTTCGCGTTCACCCTCGGCCTGACGACGATCGTCGACCTGTTCGTGGTCTTCTTCTTCACCCACCCGCTCATGCGCTACCTCGCCCGCACGAAGTTCTACGGCGGCGGGCACAAGCTCTCCGGTCTCGACCCGGTCCACCTCGGGGCGACCGTCAGCGCCTACCGCGGGCGCGGCCAGTTCCTATCACCGGCGGAGCGGAGCAGCCGGCTGACGATCGCCCAGCGACGGGCGGCCGAGGCGGCTCGTCAGGCGGAGGCGGCGCAGGACAGTCCGGTGGACGATGCGTCCGTCTCGACGACAGCGACGAAGGGACGTGACGCGTGATGCCCAGCTTCGCGCAGCTCGGGAACGACCTCTACACCGGCAAGCGGTCGTTCCCGATCGTCGCCAAGAGGCGGCGCTGGTTCGTCATCGCGGCCACGGTCATTGCGATCTCGCTGCTGCTGCTGCTGGTCCGCGAGCTCAACCCTGGCATCGAGTTCCGGGGCGGCTCGGAGTTCGTCGTCTCCGGCACCAGCAACGCCGTCGAGGGCCCGGCCCGGTCCGTCCTGGAGCAGGCCGGGGCCCAGGCGCCGCGCGTGACCATCGTCGGCAACGACTCGGTGCGCGTGCAGACCGAGGAGCTGACGAGCTCTGAGACAGCTGCCATGAGGGCAGATCTGGCGGCGGCGTACGACGTCCCGGTCGAGAACGTCACATCGTCGTTCGTCGGACCGTCCTGGGGCGCTGATGTGACCCGGAAGGCGTTCCAGGGCCTCATCACGTTCCTGGTCCTCGTGACGCTCGTGATGGCGGCCTATTTCCGTACGTGGACGATGGCGGTGGCCGCGCTCGTCGCGCTGCTGAACGACGTCATCGTGACCGTCGGTCTCTATGCCGGGATCGGGTTCGAGGTCACACCCGCATCTGTCATCGGTTTCCTCACGATCCTCGGTTACTCGCTGTACGACACCGTCGTCGTGTTCGACAAGGTGCGCGAAAACACCGCCGGCATCACCGACCAGACCCGGGTGACGTACGCCGAGGCGTCGAACCTCGCGGTCAACCAGACCATCGTCCGGTCGATCAACACCTCGATCGTCGGACTCCTGCCAGTGGCGTCGATCCTCTTCGTCGGGGCGTTCCTCCTGGGAGCGGGGACACTGCGTGACATCTCCCTCGCGCTGTTCATCGGCATGCTCGCCTCGACGCTGTCGTCCATCTTCATCGCGGCACCGCTCGAGGTGACCCTGCGACAGCGGTCGCCGGCGATCGCGGAGCACACGGCCAAGGTGCTGGCGCTGCGCGCCCAGGCAGCGGATGCCGGGGGTGAGCCCGTCAGCGTCACGGTCGGTGGTCGGGTCGCCGGTGTCCACCTCGGAAGTGCGGCGCTGCCCCACCGCAAGAAGAAGCGGCGGTGACGGCTGCCGGCGCGGCCGAACTCGTCGCGTCGGTGTCCGAACCCGTCTCGGACCCTCACCCCGGAGCCGGGCGACCGACAGCACGTCGCTGCTGACGAACGGTCCGCCGTTCGTCGCAGAGGCACGTGCGCCGCAGGCGTCACCCGCCGGGTGGACGTCGTGGCGGGCACCGAGGGGCGGGGTTTCGCCCTCGCAGCGCGTGCCTCGGCGTCGGGATGATGGCCGTTCGCAAGGCGACCAGGCTGCCGCCCCCCTTGTCGCCGAGGCGGACGTGCTCGAACGGCACCGCGACGCTCGGGTCAACGCGAACGGGCTCTCGGACGGCGCCCGGGTGCTCGGGGTAGACGACGTTCGCGCGACCCGGGGGCCGGCCCGTGCTCCGTGAGCGTGACCTGCACACGCTCCTGATCACCTGAGCAGGCCGTGACCGGCCCTAGAATCGGCGGATGAGCGACGAGGCCCTGTCTGCGAGGCAGGCCGCACCCCTGGAACCGGTGGTGCCGGGCGCTCGCGTGCTGTCACGACTCGGCAGGCGCGGTTCGCGTGGTCACGTCGTCGCCTTCCCGGAGATCGAACCGATCCTGGTTGCCGCGCGAGCCAACCACCCCCGAGCGGACATGTCCGTCGTCGAGCGGGCGTACGTCGTCGCGGAGCGCGCGCACGACGGTCAGCTCCGCAAGAGCGGCGAGCCGTACATCACGCATCCCGTGGCCGTCGCCAGGATTCTGGCGGATCTCGGCCTCCCGCCCGCGACGCTGGCGGCCGCCCTCCTTCACGACACCGTCGAGGACACGCCCTACAGCCTCGAGATGTTGCGCGCGGACTTCGGCGACGAGATCGCCCTGCTCGTCGATGGCGTGACCAAGCTGGACAAGGTCAAGTACGGCGAGGCGGCTCAGGCCGAGACCGTCCGCAAGATGGTCATCGCGATGGCGCGAGACATCCGGGTGCTCGTCATCAAGCTTGCCGACCGGTTGCACAACGCCCGCGCCTGGAAGTACGTCTCCGGCGAGTCGACTCAGCGCAAGGCTCGCGAGACGCTCGAGATCTACGCGCCCCTGGCCCACCGGCTAGGCATGAACACGATCAAGTGGGAGCTCGAGGACCTCTCCTTCGCGACCCTCTACCCCAAGGTCTACGACGAGCTCGTCCACCTGGTGGCCGAGCGGGCGCCCGCCCGGGAGGAGTACCTCTCGGAGGTCAGGGAGAACGTCACCACCGAGCTGCGCACTGCGCGCATCCGTTGCGTGGTCAGCGGCCGACCGAAGCACTACTACTCGATCTACCAGAAGATGATCGTGCGAGGTCGGGACTTCACCGACATCTACGACCTCGTCGGGGTGCGAGTGCTGGTCGACTCGGTCCGGGACTGCTACGCGGCACTCGGGGCGCTGCACGCCCGCTGGAAGCCGGTCGCGGGGCGGTTCAAGGACTACATCGCGATGCCCAAGTTCAACCTGTACCAGTCGCTGCACACAACGGTGATCGGGCCGGGCAACAAGCCGATCGAGATCCAGATCCGCACCCACGACATGCACCGCCGGGCGGAGTACGGCGTGGCGGCCCACTGGAAGTACAAGGAGACCACCAAGGACGGCCGGGCGGCTGAGGCCCCCGAGAACGCCGACCTGCCCTGGCTGCGGCAGATCGTGGACTGGCAGCGCGAGACGGCCGACCCCGGGGAGTTCCTCGAGGCGCTCCGTTTCGAGGTCTCCGGCGCTGAGGTCTACGTCTTCACCCCGAAGGGCGACGTGATCGCCCTTCCCGCCGGGTCCACGCCTGTCGACTTCGCCTACGCGGTGCACACCGAGGTCGGGCACCGCACGATGGGCGCCCGGGTCAACGGCCGCCTCGTGCCGCTCGAGTCGACTCTCGAGAACGGCGACTCCGTCGAGATCTTCACCTCGCGGTCGGAGTCTGCGGGTCCGAGCCAGGACTGGCTGGGCTTCGTCCAGTCGACCCGCGCTCGGACGAAGATCCGCGGCTGGTTCTCGAAGGAGCGCCGGGAGGAGGCGATCGACCAGGGCAAGGCGGCGATCACCAAGGCGATGCGTAAGCAGAACCTCCCGATCCAGCGCCTGCTCTCGCACGACGTGCTCGCGGTGCTCGCAGGGGAGATGCGCTACCCGGACGTCTCGTCGCTCTACGCAGCGGTCGGCGAGGGCCAGGTCACGGCTAGCACGGTGGTGCAGCGGCTGGTCCAGAACCTCGGCGGCGAGACAGGCAACGAGGAGGACCTCGCTGAGGTCACCCGGCCCGGGCTCGCGCGGCCTCGGCCTCGCCAGGGCGAGCCGGGCGTCATCGTCAAGGGCGTCGACGACGTCTGGGCCAAGCTCGCGCGTTGCTGTACTCCCGTCCCCGGGGACCCGATCATCGGTTTCGTGACTCGTGGCGCCGGCGTATCGGTGCACCGGGATGACTGCTCGAACGTGGTCGAGCTCAAGGCCCAACCCGAGCGCATCGTCGAAGTCGAGTGGGCCCCGCACGCGCAGAGCGTGTTCCTCGTCCAGATCCAGGTCGAAGCGCTCGACCGCAACCGCCTCCTGTCCGACGTGACGCGGGTCCTCTCCGACCACCACGTCAACATCCTCTCGGCGACCGTCTCGACGTCACGTGATCGCGTCGCGTTCTCGAAGTTCGCGTTCGAGATGGCCGAGCCCAGCCACCTCGGGCACATCCTGGCCGCTGTGCGCAACATCGACGGCG
This sequence comes from Actinomycetales bacterium, assembly GCA_024641895.1. GTDB lineage: Bacteria > Actinomycetota > Actinomycetes > Actinomycetales > JAHECE01 > JAHECE01. Next base: position 10,748 of record JAHECE010000017.1, on the reverse strand, counting down.
TCTTCGACGTCTATCGGATCACCGGGGCCGGTCACCGGGCCGGGGCGCAACCGACGGTCCGCCACGACCCCGCCGCGAAGCCCGAGCCGATCCGCTGACCGACCAGTCGACGGGTCGACGGGTCGGCGGTCCCGATCGCGCTCGTCCCTGGCCTGACTGCGGCCCGGCAACGGGCCCGCTCCGCAGCGGTCGCGGGCAGGGTGACCGGCGCGGCCCGGCCGGTCACCCGAGGGATACGGACCCCTGGAGCACGGGCGCGAGGAGCCTTCTCGCCCGCGGCGCCCCCCGCAGTCCGCTCGCCCGCTCGAGTGCCGCTACGACGTCTGCCGGGTTGAGTCCGTGGGCACGGAGTGCGGCCAGCCAGCCGGGCACGTCCGAGGGGTCGCAGCGCCGGGCGACGTCGACCGCCGTCCGGCCGAGCGAGGTCACGGCTCGCCCGCCGACGCGGACGACGTCGGCCGGCGCCAGCCGCTCGGCGTGCGTCCGAACCTGCGGAGTCGACCTGTGCCGACCGCCCGTGAGCACGACATCGAGGCGTTGCGGTCGATGGCGGCCCGTGTGCACCCAGACGGCCGCCTGATAGGCCAGGACGGACCCGGAGGGCACCAGTGCCGCGACCGCGCCGGATCGGCCGGCGGCGCCGTGCGCAAGATCGAGTGCACGAAGGACGCCGGGCCACACCTCGACGACGAGTCCGTCTCGGCGCAGCTGCTCGGCCTCGGCCGAGCCGCCGCGCCGCCCCAGGAGCGGTGCCGGGGCCGTCGGACGGAGCCAGTCCAGAGCGCGCGTCATCGCCCAAGCATGGCTGCCTTGCCCGGCTCCGCCCGGCCCGCGCCCCCGGGCTGTGGACGACTGCGTCCGTGGGGGCGTCCTGCGGACGCCCCCACGGACGCAGAGCCTCAGCTGATCTCGCTGGCCGTCCGGCGCACCTGCGCGAGCCACGCCTTGCGCGCCGAGAGCGCCGACGTGGCCTCGTCGATCGCGCGCTTGTCGCCCTTGGCCTTCGCGGAGTCGAGATCGGCCTCGAGGCCGGCGATCGAGGCCTCGAGCTGTGCCGCGAGCCCCTCCGTGCGAGCCTGTGCCTCGGGGTTGCGCTTGGTCCACTGGGTCGACTGCGCATCACGGACGGCCTGCTCGACGGCGCGGAGGCGGCCCTCGATCCGCTGCACGTCGCCGCGCGGGACCTTGCCGATCGCGTCCCAGCGTTCCTGGACGGACCGCAAGGTTGTCCGTGTCCGGTTGAGGTCCTTGATCGGCAGGAGTGCCTCGGCCTCGGCGAGCAGCGCGAGCTTCGCCTTGAGGTTATCGCCGTACTCCTCATCCGTTGCCGTACCGGCCGCGGCGCGGGCTGCGAAGAAGGCATCCTGCGCGGCGCGGAAGCGTTCCCAGAGCGCGTCGTCCTCGCGGGGTGCTGCGCGGCCGGTGGCCTTCCACTGGTCCATCAGGCCGCGATAGGTGCCCGCTGTCGTGCCCCAGTCGGTCGAGGTAGCCAGCTGCTCGGCCTTCTCGATGATCTGTTCCTTCGTGGCCTTCGCCTGGTTGCGCTGCTGCTCGAGCTCGGCGAAGTACTGGCGGCGGCCACGGTCGAAGGTGGCCCGAGCCTGAGAGAAGCGCTTCCACAGCGCGTCTTCGCTCTCCTTGTCGACTCGCGGGCCGTGCCGCTGGGCTTCCTTCCACTCCTCGAGCAGCGCCCGGAGCTTCTCGCCGGCCTGGCGCCACTGCGTGCGCTCAGGATCGGCACCGGCCAGCTCTTCGGCCTGCTCGACGATCACGGTCCTGGCGGCCAAGGCCTGGGCGCGGGCCGCTTCACGCTCGACCGCCGCCTGGGCGCGTCGCTCGTCGGCGGACGTCTTGAGGTCGGCGAGTCGCGCCCGGAGACCGTCGAGGTCCCCCACAGCAGCGGGCTCGATCAGTGACTCCTCGAGGGAGGCGAGGGTGTGGTCGATCTCCTTGACCGAGAGCTGGCCGAGGCGCGCCTCGAGAAGGTCGACCTGGGCCTGGAGGTCGAGGAAGCGGACGACGTAGAAGGCGAGCGCCTCCTTCGCCTCCGCGTCCGGGAACTGCCCGACGACGCGCTCACCGCGGGCTTCGCGCACCCAGACGGTGCCGTCGCCGTCGACGCGGCCCCAGGCGGCCGCGTGCGCGGCTTCCTGTGCGTCGTGAACCGGGGGAGCGACCGGCCCCGGCCCCGGTTTGGGCGGGCGTGGCACGGCGGCTGCCGGTGAACCCGTTCCGGGGCGGCGCGGGGGGCGGGGGCCAGAGCCCTTGCCAGGCTTTCCGGCCTTGCCAGGCTTGGCCCCGGCAGGGCTCGGCCTCGCTGGGGTAGCCGCGGACGCACCGGCCGCGGTCGCGTGCGTCTTGACCACCTCGGCGTCGGCCGTCCCGGCGGAGGACCCAGGCTCATCCGACCCAGGCTCATCCGGGAGCGCTTCGACGTGAGGCTCGTCGCCCGGCACGCCGGCGGTCGGATCCTCGTCCTGCACCGCGTCCGCGTCCGAGCTCTCGGGCGAGGCGTCGGTGCTCTCGGGCGAGGCGTCGGTGCTCTCGGGCGAGGCGTCGGTGCTCTCGGGCGAGGCGTCGGTGCTCTCGGGCGAGGCGTCGGCGCCGGCGTCGAGCGTGGGAGGTTCGACCGCCTCGGGTGTCGTCAACTCGGGATTGTCCGCCTGGGGGGTGGTCGCGTCCGTCGTCACCTGCGTCGTCTCCTCGGTGCCGCTAGGGATTTCTCGCGCGTGCGCCGGGCCGGTGTGGCCGGGCCGCGGCTTCGGAACGGGCCTGGGTGTCGGGCGCGGGGCGCTCGACGGAGTCGGGCTCTCGGTCGACTCGCTCACGAGATGACCACTCCTTCGATGGTGACGGGTGTTGCTGGCTCGCCGTCCGGGCCGCCGTCGACCGTACCGCCCGCGGTGGCAGCCACGAGGGCGTCAAGTCCTTCGGTGACGTGCCCGAAGACCGTATAGCCCCCCGCGGCGTCGTTCGGCACGGTGGTCTCGCTCAGGACGATGAAGAACTGGCTGCCCTGGCTGGCGGCGTCGTCGCCGTTGCGGGCCATCGCCACCGTTCCTGCCGGGTAGATCATGTCTTCCGGGGCGTTCTCGATCGGGCCGAAGGCGTAGCCAGGTCCGCCGTAGCCCGTGGCGGTCGGGTCGCCGCACTGGATCAGACTGCCCGTGACCAGCCGATGGCAGGTGCTGCCGTCGAAGAACCCGTCGCGGGCGAGCATGAGGAAGGACGCCACGGCCTGGGGTGCCGCAGCTCCGTCGAGCTCCACGGTCACGTCACCCGCCGACATGGACATGGTCGCGGTCCACGCCCGGCCCTCCGCGTCCGACGGTGGTGGCGGCGCGTCGTAGGTCGCGATGTCCGGCATGCCGGCCAACGGGTCCTGGAGGTCAGCGGCGCCGGCGGCCGGCCGGTTGGCGAGCACGACCGCGCTGGCGCCCGTTGCGACGATGAGGGTCCCGACGATGGTGGCCGCGACGATCCGGTGGCGGCGCCTGGCCTTCGCGTGCTGCTGCTGGCGGAGGTCCCACTTCTCCTGGCGCCGGTGCGCGTACACACGGGCCTGCTTGTTCGTGGGCACCCCGTCCTCCTCCGTCGCCTGTCAGCGCTTCTGGCTGCGCCCGTCCGGGCTCGGCCGCGCATCGGCCGACAGTTTAGGCACTTCCGGCGCCGTGACCGGCTGCGCGACGCCGCGTCGCCTCTCGCTACGCTGCACCTCGTGCTGATCCTCTCGACCCAGGCGACGGCTTTTGCGACGTCCTGCTACGTGATCGCCGTCGGTCCGGGTGCGCCCTGCCTGGTGCTCGACCCGGGCGCCGGGGCGGCCGACGAGGTCGCCCGGCTGGTCGGCGAGCACGACCTGACCCCCGTCGTGGTCGCCGCGACGCACGGCCACCCTGACCACGTCTGGGACGCGGCGGCCGTGTCTACCGCATGGGGGATCCCGTTCTTGCTGGCCGAAGCGGATCTCGACAGGCTCGCGGACCCCGCAGCCGCCCTGGGACCCGGGATGACCGAAGCCTTTACCTCGCTGGCCGGTACCCCGTGGCTGCAGCCCGCCGCCCGCGCGCTGACCGCGGTCGACCTCGGCGCGCACGGCCTGGACCTGGGCCTCTCGATCGAGATCGTGGCCGCACCAGGACACACGCCGGGGTCGACGATCTTCCTGGTCCACGGCGCGCCGTCGCCGGCGAGCGTCCTGCCGCCGCCGGCCCGGCGTCCTCAGCCGCCGACCGACCTCGTCGCTCTCACCGGAGACGTCCTGTTCGCGGGTTCGATCGGGCGGGTCGACCTCGCCGGCGGCGACGGTCCGACGATGGTCCGGACTCTGCGCAGCCTGATCACCACGATCCCCGGTGAGGCGTGGGTCCTTCCCGGCCACGGCCCGATCTCAACCATGGCGGCCGAGCTCGCCACCAACCCCTACCTGCACCCCCGGTGGCTCGCATCGGGCGTCCTCTGAGCGGAGCGAGACGACCGATGGCCCGGCCGACCCCCCTGTCCGGATTCCCCGAGTGGCTCCCCGCCGGGCGGATCGTCGAGCAGCACGTGCTCGATCGACTGCGACGCACCTTCGAGCTGCACGGGTACGCCCCAGTGGCGACTCGCGCCGTCGAGCCCTTGGAGGACCTGCTCCGCAAGGGAGAGACCTCGAAGGAGGTCTACACGATCCAGCGCCTGCACGACGACGCCGAGGCTGCCGGTGCGCGCGAGCGCCAGCTCGGCCTGCACTTCGACCTCACCGTTCCTCTGGCGCGCTACGTGCTGGAGAACGCCGGGCAGCTGCCGTTCCCGTTCAAGCGCTACCAGATCCAGCCTGTCTGGCGGGGCGAGCGTCCCCAGGAGGGCCGGTTCCGCGAGTTCACCCAGGCGGACATCGACGTGATCGGCGCGGAGGACCTGCCGTTCCACTTCGAGGTCGAGGTCGCCCTCGTCATGGCGGAGGCGCTCGCGGCGCTCCCGATCGGGGGAGTCCGCATCGCGGTGAACAACCGAAAGGTCGCCGAGGGGTTCTACGCGGCGATCGGGATGGAGGACGTCGAGGGTGTCCTGCGCGCCATCGACAAGCTCGACAAGATCGGCCCGGCCGCCGTGGAGGAGACGCTTCTGGCCCAGGGAGCGAGCGCTTCCCAGGCACGGGCGTGCCTGGACCTCGCGGCGATCAGCGGCGCTGACGCCCGCGTCGCGGATCGCGTCCGCGCGCTGGGCGTCCGGTCCGACCTCATGGAGACCGGCCTCGGGGAGCTCGTGGCGCTGCTCGACGGCGCGGCCGCGGCCGATGCGGCGGGCACGATCGTCGCCGACCTCAAGATCGCGCGCGGCCTCGACTACTACACGGGCACGGTCTACGAGACCACGCTCGTGGGGCACGAGTCGCTCGGTTCCATCTGCTCCGGCGGCCGTTACGACTCGCTCGCCTCCGACGGCGCGCGGACGTACCCCGGGGTCGGCCTGTCGGTCGGGGTGTCGCGCCTTGTCGCGCGGCTGCTGGGCACGGGCCTCGTGAGCGCCTCCCGCCAGGTCCCGACGGCCGTGGTGGTGGCTGTGCTGAACGACGAGGACCGCCCGGTCTCGAACCGCGTCGCCGCGGCCCTGCGTGCGCGGGGCATCCCCACCGAGGTCTCCCCGAGTGCGGCGAAGTTCGGCAAGCAGATCCGCTACGCGGACCGCCGGGGGGTGCCGTTCGTCTGGTTCCCGGGCGCCGACGGCGCGCCTCACCAGGTCAAGGACATCCGGTCGGGCGATCAGCGCGAGGCAGACTCCGGCACCTGGGAGCCGCCCGCCGAGGACCTCTGGCCGCAGGTCACCGGCCGATGACCTACCGGCCGCGCCCGTCCTGGGCGCAGGCTCCGGGTCCGGGGCAGGAGTCGGTCTGGGACTTCCCCCGGCCGCCGGCGTGCGTGCCCTCGACCCGGCACGTGACCGTGACCGCCGATGGCCGTCTGGTCGTGGACACCCGGCGGGCGATCCGGGTGCTCGAGACCTCCCACCCCCCGACCTGGTACGTCCCGCCCGCGGACGTCGACCTGACCGCGCTGGCGCCGTCGACGGCCGGTGCGACCGTCTGCGAGTTCAAGGGCGTTGCCGAGTACCTCGACGTCGTGCCGGGCGCGGATGCCGCGCCCGCCTCCGCGGGCGCGGCCGACGGAGTCGGTGTGGCGCTTCCCGCGCTCCGGGCGGTCGCGTGGCGGTACCCGCGGCCGTCGCGCGGCTTCGAGTCGATCGCCGGGTTCATCGCCTTCCGCGCGGGGCGGCTCGAGTGCCGGGTGGACGGCATGCTGGTCGTCCCGCAGCCGGGGGACTTCTACGCCGGTTGGATCACCCCGGACGTCGTCGGGCCGTTCAAGGGCAGTCCGGGCTCGCGGGGTTGGTGAGACACGGTTGCTGCCGCGGCGGCGTCGTCATCCGGCATGTTCATCGTCCCGGCGACCGGGGTGACGCGGGTCGAGACCGGTCGACCGTCGGGGAGGAGCAGCGACTGCGCGGGCCAAGCACCCAGCACGAAGAGACGCGCGCCGGCCTCCCGCGGGGAGGCCGGCGCGCGTCGTGGTTCGTGGAGCTGCAGGGCGCCTAGTACCGCTCGCGAGCCGGCCCGGCGTACGGTCGGCTGCCACCCGTACCGACCCGACGGCCGCCGTCACCAGGACCTTCGTCGATCCGGATCCGCAGGGGACGACCGGCGACCCGGGCGGCGCCGATCCTGCGCGACGCCTCGGGGCTCAGGTCCGTCGCGATCTCGACGAGGCTGAAGCTCGGGAAGATGTCGATCTTGCCGAGCGCGTCGCCCCGGAGGCCGCCCTCGCCGGTGATGGCACCGACGATGGCCTCCGGTCGAGCCCCGTGCGTGTGGCCGACCGCCACCCGGTAGCGGGTGCCGGAGACCCGGCGCCGCGAGTCCGGACGGTCCGAGGAGCCGCGGGGGCCGCGGCGCTCGTCCCCGCCGGGCCGGTCGAAGCGCGGACCACGCGAACCGTCGGCCACGTCGCGGGCGGACCGGTCGTGACCCGCGGGCTCGATGTCTTCGACCCGAGGCGCGATGCCGTCGTCGCCGACGGCGAGGGCCACGAGCACGGCAGCCAGCTCGACCGGGTCGACGTGGGTGTCGTTCAGGAAGGCGGCAACGGCCTCCCGGTAAGGCTCGAGCCGGCCGGCCTCCTGGCGCGCGCCGACCGATGCGATGACGGCCCGCGCGCGGTGCGCCGAGACATCGGCGGGACTCGGGATCGGCGCCTCGGTGAGCGGCTTGCGCGTGAGGCGCTCGATGGTGCGCAGGCGGCCGAGCTCGCGCGGGGTGACAAAGCTGAGCGCCAGGCCCGAGCGCCCGGCGCGGCCGGTGCGGCCGATCCGGTGCACGTAGTCCTCGGGCACGTTCGGCAGGTCGAAGTTCACGACCAGGCCGATCCGTTCGACGTCGAGGCCACGGGCCGCGACGTCGGTCGCGACGAGCACGTCGAGCGTGCCCGACCGGAGGCGTTCGACGATGCGCTCGCGCTCCTTCTGGGCGACCTCGCCGCTGATGGTCGCAGCCTTGATGCCGCGCTCGATGAGGCCGGAGCCGACGTCCTCTGCCGTGCCGCGCGTCCGGACGAAGACGATGGTCGCGTCGGCCTCGGTGGTCGCGATGACGCGGGCCAGGGCGCCGATCTTGTGCCGGAAGGGCACGACCGCGTACGACTGCTCGATGTTCGTGACCGTGGAGGCCTGCCGGGAGGCGACGACGTCGACCGGGTCCTTGAGGTGCGCGCGCGCCACGGAGCGGATCGAGGCCGGCATCGTCGCGGAGAACAGAGCGACCTGGCGGACCACCGGGACGTGGCCGAGGATCTGGTCGACGTCCTCCGCGAATCCCATTCGCAGCATCTCGTCGGCCTCGTCGAGGACGACGAAGCGGACCGTGCTCAGGTCGAGCGCGCGACGTTCGATCAGGTCGATCACCCGGCCGGGCGTGCCGACGACGACCTGCGCCCCTCGGGACAGGCCGCGGCGCTGGGTGTCGATGCTGGCGCCGCCGTAGATCGGGACGACCGACAGGCCACGGCTCTGGGCGGCGAAGCCCTCGATCGCGTCGGCGACCTGGATGGTCAGCTCGCGGGTCGGGGTCAGCACGATCGCCTGGACGCGCTGCACGGAGGCGTCGACGGCGGCCAGGAGCGGCAGCGCGAACGCTGCCGTCTTGCCCGTGCCGGTCTGCGCGATGCCGGTGATGTCCCGGCCCTGCAGCAGCGGCGGGATCGCGGCGGCCTGGATGTAGGTCGGCGTCGTGTAGCCGAGTGCGTTGACCGCAGCGAGCAGATCCCGGGGGAGCCCCAGCTCGGCGAAGGACGGCAGCTCCGTGTCGGTCCCGGTCGGGGACTCCCCGGCGGTCGAGGTGTCCGGGTAGGCGGACGTGGGCATATCGGGCACAGCTGACATGGGGTGACCATCTTCGTCTCGGGGGCGTGGGTCCTCACCGGGTCGGTAAGGAACCGTTCCGCACATTGGCCCGGACGAGCTGCGCCATCGATCGCACCGCGCTCCAGCCGCCGCGACAGCGGCAGCAGGGAGATCGGTGAGTGGCGGGGGATTGGGCCCGGTTCTGCGGTCTGATCGCTCCAGGGTTGTCGAGAAGTCTAGCGGAGCATCGGTCCACCGTTGACCAACCCTCCCCTGACCATGGGCCCGACCCGTGGCTGGTGCCGTGTGGTGCTGCCGATCACGGCGAGCGTGCCGAGCCCCGCGACGGTCAGTGCGGCCAAGACCCGGCGGCGACGCAGGTGCCCCGAGGGTGCCCGGCCGGGCATGATCGGTAGATGGTGAAGCCTGCGACCTCCCCGATCGCCGAGCTCACGGCGCTGCGATCTGCGCTGGCCGGTCTCCGGTTGCCTTTGGAGCTGCCCGGCGTGGTGCCTGCGCGCGCCGCCCGCGCTGCCCTGGTCTCCCAGCTCGACGACTACGTGCTGCCCCGCTACGAACAGATCGACGCGCCCGTGCTCGCCGTCGTCGGCGGTTCGACCGGGGCGGGGAAGTCCACGCTCGTCAATGCCCTCGTACGCGAGGCGGTCACGCGGCCGGGTGCGATCCGTCCGACCACACGGGACCCGGTGCTGGTGCACCATCCGGACGACGCGCACTGGTTCACCGGCCAGCGCATCCTTCCGGGGCTCGCCCGCGTGCACGGGGCCCGTCCGTCCGGCGAGGTCGGCTGGAACCCGCCGGGGACGGGGCCGGGCGCGGCGCGCGCCGGCCTCGTCCTCGTGCCGTCGTCCGCCGTCGGTCCCGGTCTCGCTCTCCTCGACGCGCCCGACGTCGATTCCGTCGTCGACGCGAACCGGCAGCTCGCCGCCCAGCTGCTGGCTGCCGCGGACCTCTGGCTCTTCGTCACGTCCGCGCACCGCTACGCCGACGCGGTGCCGTGGAGCCTGCTCCGCGAGGCGTCCGCCCGGGACGCCCAGGTCGCGATCGTGCTCGACCGCGTCGACGCGGTCGACCTCGACGAGATCCGGACGGACCTTCGGTCCATGCTCGACCGGGAAGGACTCGCCAAGGCGCCCCTGTTCAGCGTCCTCGAGAGTGACCGTGGGCCGGACGGGCTCTTGCCCGGCACCGTGGTCGCCGAGGTCGACCACTGGCTGACAGGCCTGGCGGGAGATGCGGCCGCGCGCGCCGAGGTCGTGCGGCGCACGCTCGCCGGTGCCGTCCACGCCCTGGCCGGGCGCACGGAGGGCATCGCCGGCGCCGCGGACGCCCAGGCCGCCGCGGTTGCCCGACTGCGAACGCGCGTCGAGAGGGTCTACGACGCGGCGACGGAGGCGGTCCTCGACGGCACCGAGGACGGCTCGCTGCTCCGCGGCGAGGTGCTGGCCCGTTGGCAGGACTTCGTCGGGACCGGCGAGCTGTTTCGCACCTTGCAGGGCCGTGTGGGGGCGGTCCGGGACCGCATCGGCGCCTTCGTCCGAGGCCGCCCGCAGCCCGTGACGGGCGTCGAGGTCGCCATCGAGCAGGGCGTGGCCTCGCTGCTGGTGGCCCAGGCCGACCTCGCGGCGGAGCGCGCTCAGGCCGAGCTGTTCGAGGACCCGGCCGGGCGCGCGGTGCTCGGCGGCCGTGACTTGGCGGGCGCGTCGCCGGACTTCCCGGAGCTCGCCGCTGCGGAGATCCGTCGCTGGCAGGACGCGCTCCTCGAGCTCGTCCGCACGGAGGGCCAGTCGAAGCGCGCGACGGCGCGGCTCATGGCCTTCGGGGTAAACGGTGCCGGGGTCGCCCTGATGATGGTGGCGTTCGCCTCGACCGGCGGGCTGGTCGGCGCCGAGATCGGCATCGCCGGCGGGGCCGCCGTCATCGGGCAGAAGCTGCTCGAAGCCGTGTTCGGCGACCAAGCTGTCCGGCGGCTCGCCGAGATCGCTCGCGACGACTTGCGGATCCGGTGCGAGCGACTCATGAACGGCGAACGCAGCCGCTTCTCCCGGCTCCTGGACACGTCCCGGGTGGACGCGGCGGCCGGAGGCCGGTTGCGCGGGTTGGCTCGTGAGGCGCGCAGCGCGGCGGAGCGAGGAGGCAATCGATGACGTCTGCTGTGCTCGCGAGGACGACGGCGGACACGACGGCGCGGCTGGTGGCGCTGGAGCGCGCCGTCGAGGCGCTCACGGCTGGGCCGCCGGCGGGCGCGGGCGGCGGACGCGGCGCAGCGACTTCGGGCGGTCACCCCGCCGACCCGTCCGGCGCGGAGCAGCTGCTCATCGCCCCCGAGCTCGAGGACCCGGTCGCTCGCGCTC
>JAHECE010000183.1:1840-5118 GCA_024641895.1 Actinomycetales bacterium | reverse complement strand
CGAAGCGCTGCTTCCCACCGTCACGCTGTCGCTGGCCTGGGGAGCCGAACAGATGAGCCGGCGAAACGTCCTGGTCCGCAACCTCGAAGCCGTCGAGACCCTCGGTTCCACCACGTTCGTCTGCATCGACAAGACGGGCACCCTGACGCGCAACGAGATGACGGTCGTGCAGGCGTGGTGCCCGGCCGGCGTGGCGACGTCCCCGGACCCGGGCTACGACCCGGCCGGCACCGTCCTTGTCCAGGGTTCGCCAGACGCGATCCGAGAGCTGGCTCGAGCGGCCATCAGGTGCTCCCTCGGGTACGCGTTCGAGCAGGACGGGGCATGGCGGGCGCACGGGGACCCGATGGAGGCGGCGATCGACGTCTTCGCGCGGCGGCTGGGGCTTTCGACCGCCCAGGGGACGCCGGCCCCGCCCGGTGAGCTCCGCTACCCGTTCGACCCGCTGCGGCGACGCATGTCTGTCGAGGCCGACGGCGTGATCTCGGTGAAGGGGGCGCCCGACTCGGTCCTCCCCCTGTGCCGCGAGGCCGACGGCGCGACGGCGGTCGTCGACCAGCTCACGTCGCGTGGCTTACGAGTCATCGCGGTCGCCGCGCGGCAGGTCGGAGCGTCGCCTACGGCAAGCGCGGCGGAAGCCGAACGTGACCTCACCCTGCTGGGCCTCCTCGCGCTCGAGGACCCCCCGCGGCCGCTGGTCCACGAAGCCCTCGCGGCGTGCCGGCGGGCCGGGATCCTGGTCGCGATGGTCACTGGCGACCACCCCGCCACTGCCGCCGCCATCGCGACCGAGGTCGGCCTGCGCGGACCCGACGACCCGGTTCACACGGGATCAGAGCTGCCCGAGGACGACGCCGCACTGGGCGCTCTCCTCGACCGTCCCGGCGTCGTGGTCGCGCGCGTCTCGCCGGAGCAGAAGCTGCGCATCGCGCGGGCCCTGCGCGCTCGGGGGCACGTCGTCGCGATGACTGGGGACGGCGTCAACGACGGGCCGGCTCTGCACGAGGCGAACGTCGGCATCGCCATGGGCAAGTCGGGGACCGACGTGGCCCGCGAGGCTGCCGACCTGGTCTTGCTTGACGACCGGTTCGCCTCGATCGTGGGCGGCATCGAACTGGGGCGCGCGACGTACGTCAACATCCGCCGCTTCCTCACCTACCACCTCACGGACAACGTCGCCGAGCTCACTCCGTTCTTGTTCTGGGCGCTGTCCGGCGGGACGTTTCCCCTGGCCCTGGGCGTGCTGCAGATCCTCGCACTCGACATCGGCACCGACACGTTCACGGCGACGGCACTTGGTGCGGAGCCACCCGGGCGGCACCTGCTGGAGGGGCCCCCGGTCCGGGGACGTCTGATGGACAGGACCGTCGTTCGCCGAGCCTTCGGCATCCTCGGGCCGACCGAGGCGCTCTGCTCGATGGGTGCATTCGTGGCGTCGCTGCTCGCCGCCGGATGGCGGCCGGGAGCCGCGTACCCGACCGGCGCGGCCCTCGACGCGGCTTCCGGCGCCGCCTTCGTCACCGTGGTGCTGGCCCAGGTCGCCAACGCCCTCGCGTGCCGCAGCTCCACCCGCTGGCCCGGTTCTTTGGGCTGGACGACCAATCGCCTCCTGGGACCCGCGGTCGCCGTGGGCCTGGGCATCTCGGCGAGCCTGCTGGTGATCCCCTTCCTGGCTCGGGCTCTCGGGCAGTCGAGCCCACCCTTGTGGGGCTGGGCGGTCGCGATCCTGGCCGGGCCTCTGCTGCTCGCCGTTGACGGCGTCGACAAGCAGGTCCGCCGTCACCGAGTGGCGCTCAAGAGTGAGGCTGGCGGCCGGCCGCATTCCGGCGGGTAGTCGTCGACCAAGCGCACTGCCAAACCGGTATCACGCCCCAGGATCTCGCCTCGGGCGCCTGCGGACGCGACTGCCCCTCGCATCGTTGGCCTCCCGGCGGGGAGGCCTCGGAGATGCTCTTTGAGGCGGACTCGTTGCTGACCTGCTCCAGACCGGCTCCACCCGACGCGGTGGGCCGACAGGCCGGCCGGCATCTGGTCCTTTGGGTCCTTGCGCCCCAGACTTTCCCCCTCCGGGCACGTCAGGAGGTATCTTCAGCCCGCCGCTGAAGACGCCAAGGGGGGACGTGCCCGAGGAGGCTCGCGACAGCGTCCGCTGCGCTACGGCCGGAGCTGCCCCCGGAGGTCGTTCATGCTGTTTCACCGTGCGCGTGTTGCCACGCGGTCCGTCATCGGAACGGTTGTCCTGCTCGTGTCGATGGTCGTCCTGACCCTGACGGCGGGCGCGGTCAGCGCCGACACGCCTAGCTGGCCGATGGGGGGGCAGAACTACGCCAACAGTCGGTCCAATCCCGCGCAGACCGTGATCACCGCGAAGAAGGCGGGTCAGCTGGACACCAAGTGGACGTTCACGACGCACGGCGATGTCTCCGCCACCCCGGCCGTGGTCGGGAAGGCCGTGTACTTCCCCGACTGGGGCGGCTACCTCAACAAGGTGGACGCCGACACGGGCGCCCTGATCTGGCAGCGGAAGCTGTCGAGCTATGGCTACAGCGCCAGTACGGACGCCGCGGCGCTCGTCTCGCGCACGAGCCCCGCCGTGGTCGGCGACGTCCTGTACATCGGGGACCAGGCGGGAGGCAGCGCCCTCAGCCCGACGCCGGGAAGCGTGCTGGCAATCAGCGCCACGACCGGGGACCTGCTGTGGAGCACGATCATCAACAACAACCCGTTCTCGATCATCACGCAGTCGCCGGTCGTCTACCAGGGCGTCGTCTACGTCGGCGCGGCGTCGGCCGAGGAGAACGCGTCAGCCTTCATCCCCGGCTACGACTGCTGCTCGTTCCGCGGCTCATTCAGTGCGCTCGACGCCGCCACTGGTGCCGTGCTCTGGACGACGTACACCGTTCCTGAGGGCTACTCCGGTGGCGCCGTGTGGGGCAGCACGCCGGCACTGGACACCAGGTCCAAGACCGTCTACATCACCACGGGGAACAACTACTCGGTGCCGGAGGACGTGAAGGACTGCCAGATCAACGGCGGCACCCCCACGGCATGCCTTGACCCGGGCGACCACGTCGACGCGATCATGGCGCTGGACATGGCGACCGGAGCCATCGAATGGTCCACCGGCGTCCAGGGCTTCGACGACTGGATCGTCTCGTGCATCGTCGGGGTTTCGAACTGCCCGGATCAGCCCGGCCCCGACTTCGACTTCGGGTCCGGACCCAATCTCTTCACCGCCGGCCATCGTCAACTCGTCGGCGCAGGCCAGAAGAGCGGCA
>JAHECE010000183.1:0-1830 GCA_024641895.1 Actinomycetales bacterium | reverse complement strand
TTGGGCCCTTGACGCGGCGACCGGCGAGATCGTCTGGAGCACGCAGGCAGGCCCAGGCTCCACGCTCGGCGGGATCGAGTGGGGCTCAGCAACCGACGGCAAGCGCATCTACATCGCCGAGGCGAACTTCGGCGGGTTGGAATACCCGAACAACCCGACGCTGCCCCGGACGGGCTCCTTCGCGGCTCTCGACCCGGCAACAGGTGCGATCCTCTGGCAGACGTCCGACCCCAGCGGGAGCTTCGACACCGGTGCTGTCTCGACGTCGAACGGCGTGGTGTACGTCGGCTCGATGAGCGGCCACATGTACGCCCTCAACGCCGCGACCGGCGAGGTCCTGTGGGACAAGGAGGGAGAGGGTTCGAGCAACGCCGGCCCGGCGATCAGCAACCAAGGGGTCATCTACTGGGGCAACGGCTACGGCCGCTTCGGCCTCGGCGCGCCCAGCTCGACGTTCTACGCCTTCTCGGTCCGAGGGAAGTAGCCGGGACACCCTGCCGTGAAGTCCGGACACCTCGCACCACAGCCCGTCGGGCGAGGTGTCCGGATGCCAGGGGCGGGCGACGGCTGCCGTCCCGGGTCGGCCAGTTGTGCCTCGCGGTGTGCTGACGCACGATCGTGGTGCACCGAAGTGTCCCCACGAGCAGAGCCCCGACTCGCGTTTCCGCTGGTCGGGGCTCTTTTCGTCGCTGTCTCAACGAGTGTCCGAGGGGGGACTTGAACCCCCACGCCCTTTCGGGCACTAGCACCTCAAGCTAGCGCGTCTGCCATTTCCGCCACCCGGACGAGGTGACCGCGGTGCCCGCTGGGCCCTGACGGCGGGCATGAGATTAGCACGCAGCGGGGGGTGTGCTGCGGTCGCAGCCAAGAGGTGGCAGCGTGGTTCGCGTGACAGCCTCCCCAGTCCTCGCGCCTATCGGTGCCGTGGCGGGTGTCAGGGCTCCTGGCCTGGTCCTGCAGGCTCCGACCGAGGCCGATGCGGACGCGGTCGCGGCGGCCTGCCAGGATCCGCAGATCCAGGAGTGGACCACCGTGCCCGCGCCGTACGACCGCGCTGATGCCGAGACATTCCTTCTCGCGGTCGAGCGTGGCTGGGCCGACGGGACCATGCTCACGTGGGCGATCAAGGACGGCAACGCGATCGTCGGGATGATCGGGCTCGCACTCGAACCCGTCCGCTCCGCAGAGCTCGGGTACTGGCTCGTTCCCGCCGCTCGCGGCCGTGGGTGGATGGGTGCCGCCCTGCGCGTCGTCGTCGATCACGCCTTCGACCACGACGGCGTCGGGCTGGACCGACTGCTCTGGCATGCGTACGTCGGGAACTGGCCCTCGCGGCGGGTTGCTGAGCGTGCCGGCTTCAGAGTCGAAGGCACGATTCGAGCCCACGGCATCCAGCGCGGGCGACGGCGCGACTCCTGGATCGGGACGCTGCTGCGGACGGATCAGCGGTGACCTCGCAGATCCGGCGGGCTTGAATCAGCCCCATCCCGATCTGGGCGCCCGCGTACGTCCGGTCGATCGGTCACTGTGCCCGGCCACCTGCGGTCAGCATCGCCCGGACCATGCCGACCACATCCCCGCGGTCGCGCGAGCTGCGCGGCATCCACGACCAGGACGGGACCGCCGGGGTGGGCGTTCGAGCGGCCGGGGAATCTCCCGGCGCGTCCCCCCGGGGCGTTCCCGCGCGCCAGAATCAGCCCGTGACGAACTCCCCGCCGCCGCTGCCCGAGCCCGCGCTGCCCGAGCCCGCGCTGCCCGCCCCGCCCGAGCCCGCGCTGCAGCCCGCGCTGCAGCCCGCGGCGACGCCTGACGCCTCCCTGCCGTCCGGCT
>JAHECE010000182.1 GCA_024641895.1 Actinomycetales bacterium | reverse complement strand
CGGCAGATCCGCATCGGGCAGACCGTCATCGAGCTCCAGAGGTAGCGCGTGGCCGTCGTTCTGAGTTACGCCGCCCGCTCCGACGTCGGCCTGCTACGTAAGAGCAACCAGGACTCCGGCTACGCCGGGCCGCACCTTCTGGCCGTCGCGGACGGGATGGGCGGCGCAGCGGGCGGTGACATCGCGTCTTCCACGGTCGTGGCACACCTCGCACCGCTCGACGACGACGCCCCCTCCGGCGACCTCCTCGGCAGCCTCAGGGAGGCCGTCCACGAGTCACACTCCGAGCTCCTCGGGCGAGTCGCCGACCAGCCTTCCCTGGCCGGCCTCGGCACCACGGTGGTAGCGCTGCTGCGTTCCGGCGACCGCTTCGCCATGATCCACATCGGGGACTCCCGGGCCTACCTGCTGCGCGGCGGCGAGCTCCTCCAGGTCACGACCGACCACACGTTCGTGCAGCACCTGGTCGAAGCAGGCCGCCTCACGGCGGAAGAGGCCGAGCACCACCCGCAGCGCTCCGTGCTCCTGCGGGTGCTCGGGGACAACGAGTCGGACATCGTCCTCGACGAGTGGACCCACGAGGCGAAGGTCGGCGACCGTTGGATGCTCTGCTCCGACGGGCTGTCGGGCGTCGTCTCGGCGGAGACGATCGAGTACGTGCTCACCTCGGTCCCGAACGTGGACGAGTGCGCCGACACGCTCATCAACCTCGCGCTCCGGGGTGGGGGCCCGGACAACGTCACCGTCGTCGTCGCCGACGTGCTCGACCTGGACTCCATTCCCGACGGCACTGCGCCCGTGACGGCACCGCAGACCGTGGGCGCAGCAACGGGCCGGAACCTTCCGACTGCGGCCGGAAGCGGTGCCGCCGGACGGGCCGCGGCTCTCGGGACCGCACCCCTAGCCACCGACGGGGAGGACGACGACCCCGGTGCAGACGACGACGTACCTCGGACGGAACCGCGACGCCGGGCACGCACCCTCCTGTCGGTGCTCCTGGGCACGGTTGTCACCCTGGCCGTGATCGTCGCCGTCGGCGCGGCCGGTTACCGCTGGTCGCAGTCCCAGTACTACGTCGGGGTCGACAACGGCTATGTCGCGGTCTATCGCGGTATCCCGCAACAACTGGGTCCGATCGCACTCTCCCAGCTCGAGGAACGCACCGAGATCCTGCTGGACGACCTGCCGCCGTTCGCCCGTCAGC
Organism: Actinomycetales bacterium; assembly: GCA_024641895.1. Taxonomy (GTDB): domain Bacteria; phylum Actinomycetota; class Actinomycetes; order Actinomycetales; family JAHECE01; genus JAHECE01. The sequence continues at coordinate 3,952 of JAHECE010000182.1, read as the reverse complement.
GACTCGAAGAGCCGATCTCTGCCGAGTCGTTGGAGGCCGCGAAGGAGATCGTCGACCTGCTGGCCGCTGAGGTCGAGCCGGAGCCGACGCCGGAGCCCACTGCCCTGCCGAGCCCGACCGGCGACCCCCAGGTAGCGGCCTGATGTCCGCCGTCACGCCACCGCGCCCGCGCACTCCGCGATGGACCGAGCTCTGGCTCCTGGTTCTCGCGCTCGGGATCGGCGTGTACGCCTATGCCCAGGTCGGGCTGGCTACCACGGGGTCACTCCCGGCCAACATCGTGGGCTACAGCGCCGGGATGGCGGGGCTCGCTATCGCGGTGCACATCGTGCTGCGGATTCGGGCGCCCTACGCGGATCCGGTGATGCTGCCCGTCGCGACAGCGCTCAACGGCATCGGCCTGGCGATGATCTACCGGCTCGACTACGCCTACGTGCAACGGGGCGCGCAGTCCGGCTTCGCACCGCGTCAGTTCGTCTGGACCCTCGTGGGCGTCGGCATGGCCCTCGCGGTCCTGTGGTTCCTTCGCGACCACCGCACGCTGCGCCGCTACTCCTACACCGCGATGATCGCCGGGCTGGCGCTCATCGTGCTGCCACTGGTCCCCGGGCTGGGCGCCAGGATCAACGGTGCGCAGATCTGGATCCGGATCGGCTCCTTCGCCTCCTTCCAGCCGGCCGAGCTCGGCAAGATCGCGCTGGCGATCTTCTTCGCCGGCTACCTCGTCACACACCGGGACAACCTCGCCCTGGCAGGCCCTCGGTTCCTGCGTGGGCACCTGCCCCGCGGCCGGGACCTCGGCCCGATCCTGCTGGCCTGGGCCGTCAGCATCGCCGTCATGGTCTTCGAGCGCGACCTGGGCACGTCCCTCCTCTTCTTCGGCCTCTTCGTCGCGATGCTCTACGTCGCCACCGAGCGCCTCTCCTGGGTGCTCCTCGGTATGGGCATGTTCGCCGGCGGCGCGGTGGCCGCAGCCACCCTCTTCCCGCACGTCCAGGCGCGGTTCGACGTCTGGCTCCACCCGTTGGAGTCGGAGATCTACAACCGGAGCCCGGGCGGTTCGTTCCAGCTCGTCCAAGGCCTCTTCGGGCTCGCCAACGGCGGACTCATGGGCACCGGGTGGGGCCAAGGGCACCCCTACCTCGTGCCCTTCGCCAACAGCGACTTCATCATCACCTCGCTCGGCGAGGAGCTCGGGCTGACGGGTCTGCTGGCGATCCTGACCCTCTACCTGATCCTGGCAGAACGAGGGCTGCGCACCGCGATCGCGGTGCGGGACGGGTTCGGCAAGCTGCTCGCGTGCGGACTGGCCTTCGTCATCGCGCTCCAGTGCTTCGTCGTCGTCGGCGGCCTGGCTCGGGTCATCCCCCTCACAGGGCTGACGATGCCGTTCCTGGCGTACGGCGGGTCCTCGCTCCTGGCCAACTGGATCATCGTCGCCCTGCTGCTGCGCATCTCCGACGGCGCCCGACGACCCGCACCGCTCGGCTCACCCGCCGGACCGGCAGCGCCTGCCGTCGACCGGGAGCCGATCGCGGTCGGCCCGGGCGCTCCTGAGCGCGCGGGCGATGAGGACGGCGGCGCCCCGGCGCCCCGCGAGGGCGCAGACTCGCCGACCGAGATCGTGAGGCCTTCGTGAACGCCCCGATCCGCCGCGTCTTCGGCGTTGTGACGGTGATGTTCGTGGTCTTGATGATCGCGGTGAGCGCGATCCAGTACGCCCAGTCGCCCGCCCTGAACGCCGACGGGCGCAACGTGCGAACGCTGTACCGGGAGATCGGACGCGACCGCGGGCCGATCATCGTTGCCGGCGAGCCGGTTGCCGTCTCCACTCCCGTCGACGACGCCTTCGGTGCGCTGCGCACGTACCCCGACGGCGCCCTGATGGCACCGGTGACCGGCTACTTCTCCGTGGTGAACGGCATCACGGGCATCGAGCGCACCGAGAACAGCATCCTCAACGGAACCTCGAACTCGCTGCTCCTCGAGCGCATCCAGGCGCTGTTCACGGGCACGCAGCCGCAAGGCGGATCCGTCGAGCTGACGCTGAACCCCGCGGCGCAGCAGGCCGGGTACGAGGCCTTCGGGGACCAGATCGGCGGCGCAGTCGCCATCGACCCGCGCACCGGCGCCATCCTCGCCCTGATCTCGACACCTTCGTTCGACCCGAACCGGCTCGCCTCGCACGACACGGGCGCGGTCGCCGAGGCCTTCGGGGAGCTCACGGCAGACCCGGCCCGACCGCTGGACAACAAGGCCATCGCGGGTCGGCTCTACCCGCCCGGCTCGACGATGAAGCTCATCACGACGTCCGCCCTGCTCGAGACCGGCGACTACTCCCCCCAGACCCAGGTGCCCGCGCCGGACTCCTTCCAGCTCCCCGGGAGCACCGCCCAGCTCGGGAACCCGGGCGGGGAGAAGTGCGGCTCGGGAGACACGGTCACTCTCGAGTACGCCCTGCAGATCTCGTGCAACACGCCGTTCGCCATCCTTGGCGTCCAGCTCGGCGACGACGCCCTGCGGCGCCAGGCCGAGGCCTACGGGTTCGGGCGGGACCTGGACATCCCCCTCATCGTCACACCGTCCATCTTCCCCGCGGACCTCGATCCGGCGCAGACGGCGATGTCGGCGATCGGCCAGTTCGACGTCCGCGCCACGCCGATCCAGATGGCCATGGTCTCGGCAGGCATCGCCAACGACGGCGAGCTCATGAAGCCCTACCTCGTCGCGCGGACGCGCGGCCCGGACCTCACCGTGATCAGCGAGACGCAGCCGCAGGTGTTCTCGGAACCGATCTCGAGCGGGAGCGCCGCGCAGCTGACGGACATGATGATCAACGTCGTCGAAAACGGCACCGGTCGCCCCGCGAGGATCCCTGGCGTCCAGGTGGCCGGGAAGACCGGCACCGCCCAGACATCGCCCGGCAACCCACCGCACGCCTGGTTCACGGCCTTCGCGCCGGCCAACGACCCACAGGTGGCGGTGGCCGTCGTCGTCGAGTCGGGCGGATCCCTGGCCGGCGAGGCAACGGGTGCCAGGGTCGCAGCACCCATCGCGAAGGCGATCATGGAAGCGGTGCTCGCCCAGTGACCGCGGACCCGGACGGCGCCCCGTGAAGCCCACGGAGGGGCTCCGCCTGGGCGGACGCTACGAGCTGCGCTCCCGGCTGGCGGTCGGGGGCATGGGCGAGGTCTGGGTCACGCAAGACCTCGCCCTCGAGCGGAGCGTCGCCACGAAGGTCCTGAGACCGGAGCTGGCGGGAGACGAACGGTTCCTGCAATACCTCCGAGCCGAGGCTCGCACGTCGGCGCCGCTGGCTCACCCCAACATTGCGGCACTGTACGACTACGGCGAGGACGCCGACGGCGCCGGGTACCTCGTGATGGAGCTTGTCTCCGGAGAGACGCTCTACGACGTCCTGGAACGCGAGCGCGTGCTAGCCACCGAGGCACTCCTACCGATCCTCGCCCAGGCGGCCCGGGCTCTGCACGCCGCTCACGTCGGCGGCGTCATCCACCGCGACATCAAGCCGTCGAACATCCTCATCACCCCCGACGGCAGTGTGAAGATCACGGACTTCGGGATCTCGGTCGGGACGCAGGACCGGGCCACGACGCCGCGCGGAACCGTGCAGGGCACGGTGCACTACATCTCGCCCGAACAGGCCTTGGGCCGGGACGCGACGCCGTCCAGCGACATCTACTCCCTCGGCGTCGTCGCCTACGAGGCCGCCGTCGGCCGTCGGCCCTTCACCGGGCCGAGCCTCGTCGACATCGCGCACGCCCACGTCAACGAACCCGTGCCGTCCCTGCCCGACGACCTGCCGCCCCAGCTGCGCGACGTGATCCAGCGGATGCTGGCCAAGCACCCCGAGCGCCGACCGCGCTCCGCCGCTTCTCTCGCGCGCGCCCTCGAGCGGATCGCGAAGGAGCTCGAGCTGGCGAGGCCGCAC
>JAHECE010000181.1 GCA_024641895.1 Actinomycetales bacterium | reverse complement strand
CAGGTAGGACGATGACGCCGCCGCCCAGCCAGACGTTGTCTCCGATGGTGATCGGCAGCCCCGTCTCCCATCCCTCGCGGCGCTCCCGAGGATTCACGGGGTGACTGGGTGTCAGCAGTTGAACGTTCGGGCCGAGCTGAGCATCCTCGCCGATGGTGATCCGGGCGACGTCCAACGCAGGGAGCCCTGAGTTGACGAAGGATCTGGCGCGTCGTCGGCAGCGCGGAACGCGGCCGCGGCCTGACCGCACTCGGCGCGGTGCAGGTCGTCCACGACCTCGCCGCGGTCACCGAACCGGTGCTCGGCGTGCTGGAGAACATCGGCGGCGCGCACCTGGCCAAGGCGTTCTCGCTCGTCGAGCCGGGCGGCTCGGTGCAGAGCATCGGCATGGCATCCGGCCAGCCCACCACCATCGACTTCGAGGCGGAACGGCGCCGCGGACGGGAACGGCGCCTCGAGACCTTCGTCGTTCGTTCGTTCGCCGTTCCGCTCCGACCTGGCCTACCTGGTCGAGCTTCTGGAGGCGGGGCGGCTCGACCCCCAGGTCGGCTGGCGGGGGGACTGGACGCGGGTGACGAAGCCGTCGACGCCCTCTTCGACCGCCGGGTCGCTTGGAAGGCCGTGCTGACCATCGAGTAGCGACGAATGGGCCGTCCCTTTCAAGACGGTGCACAGCACGGCGCCGTCACGGCTCTCCTCAAGCAGCTCGGGCCCTCGAACCAGCCCGAGCTGCGGCCGTCCTGTCCATCCCCTCGGCGTGGAGGCCGGCCTGAACGGCTTCCTCGACGTCGCCGGCCGGCACGGCCTGCGCGTGCAGTCCGCCAACCCAGCGGACGAGTGCGTCTGAGTTGACCCGGCGGCCGGGACGCCTGGTTGGGCGACGGTGGCCCCCATCGAGGCCGGGTGCCCGAGCCGTGCCCACAATCTGCCCACACCTCAAGTGAAGAACCCGGGTAGCGCAAGAGGCGCCCGTTCCGCGTTTCCGCAGATCAGGCGCCTCTTCTCACCGGTCGGGGTGACAGGATTTGAACCTGCGCCCTCTTCGTCCCGAACGAAGCGCGCTACCAAACTGCGCCACACCCCGGCTGAGCCCGCTCAGGATAGCCGAGCAGTACCGAACGGACGAATCCGGCTCAACGCGCCACCAGTTCGACGAGGGTTGCCTCCGGGCGGCACGCGAAGCGAACCGGCGTATAGGGGGAGGTACCCAGGCCGGCGCTGACATTCAGCCAGGTCGACGCCCCGCCGCCGGGCTGGTCGGGACGCGGGCCAGGCCAGCCGTGGAGGCCCTTCGCGCGGCCGCGGTCGAGGTCGCAGTTGGTGACCAGGGCGCCGTAGCCGGGCACACACAGCTGCCCGCCGTGCGTGTGGCCGGCGAGGATCAGGTCGGCCCCGTCAACGTGCATCTGGTCGAGCACGCGCCGGTAGGGAGCGTGCGTGACGCCGAGGCGTATGACCGGCTCGGAGCCGGGGGCGTCGTCGGCACTCGGCGGATTCGAGCCGGCGCCGGCGAGGTTGCTTCTCGCTGTCGCCTTCGCCGCCGTGTCGCCCCCGTCGGGCCGGGCCGGGAAGCGGTCCCTGTTGAGGTGCGGGTCGTCCACACCGACGAGCTCGAAGCGAACGCCCGCCGCGACGAGCACGTCGCGACGGTTGGTGAGGTCTTTCCAGCCGGCGCGGGTGAACCCTGCGGTGAGCTCCGCCGTCGGCAGCGGGTTGGTGTCGGCGATGCCCTTCGCCCGCGGGTCCCGCAGGAGATAGCGCGTCGGGTTCTTCGGCCTGGGGCCGTAGTAGTCGTTCGATCCCATGACGAACGCCCCCGGCCGGTCCAGGAGCGCCGCGAAGGCGTCGAGGACGGCGGGCACCGCCTGCTCGTGGGCGAGGTTGTCGCCGGTGTCGATGACGACGTCGGGGCGGAGATCAGCCAGCGCACTGACCCAGTCGCGTTTGCGGACCTGGCGCGGGACCAGGTGCAGGTCCGACAGGTGCAGGAGCCTGACCGCTCGGCTTCCCGGCGCCAGGAGGGGTACCTGGACCTGCCGGAGCGTGAACATGCGCGCCTCGACGAGGGCCCACGAGAGCCCGCCCAGGCCGAGGCCGAGCGCGGCCCCGCCGAGTACTAGACCGCGGTGCGCAGCGTCACCGGGCACGGCTACCTGGCCGCCGCCGGCGGGTTGCCCGCCGCCTGGCCGTTGCCGTTGCCGTTGCCGTTGCCGTTGTTCCCTCCGGCGTTGTTGGCGGGAGGTGCCGGCTCGGGTGCGGGTTCGGGCGCAGGTGCCGGAGGCGGCGCCGGCTGCGGGCCTACGCTCTTGTGAATGCGAATGGTCGAGCCTGCGCGGACGAGGCGGCCGCCGCCCGGGTACATCTCCGCGACGGTCCCCCGAGGAAGCGACGACCACACGTCCTGACCCTGGACCACCGTGAACCCGGCGGCCTCGAGGGTCGCCCTGGCTGAGCTCATGTCCCTGCCGATGACGTTGGGGACGAGTTCGCGGTCGCCGTAGATGACGCGGTCATCGGGCTCGGGGAACGGGACGTTGGGCATGTCGCGCAACGCCTCGCCCATGTAGTCGGCCCAGGTGGGCGCCGCCAACCGGCCGCCGTACACGTAGCGGTGGTAGGTGCCGTTGATCGTGACCCGTTGCATCGGGATGTTGCCCTCGGAGTAGCCGATCCACACCGCCGTCGCGAGCTGCGGCGTGAACCCGACGAACCACGAGTGCCAGTCCTCGTTGGCTGTACCGGTCTTGCCGGCGACCGCGCGACCGGGCAGCTGCGCCTTCACGGCAGTCCCGGACTTGACGACCTCCTGGAGGGCGTAGTTGACGCCGGCCACGACCTGCGGGTCCAGCACCTGCTCACAGGACTGCGGTGGCACCGGCAGGTCCTCGCCGTTGCGGTCCTTGACTGCCGTGATGGCGCGCGGCTTGCAGTAGACGCCGTTCGCGGCGTAGGTGGCGAAGGCCGCGGCCATGGTCAGCGGGGCGAGGGTGTTCGTGCCCAGCACGAACGACGGGTTGACCTGGATCCGGTCGCCCTGAGCGGTGTGCACGCCCATGCTCTCGGCGACGCTGCGGATGTTGCACAGGTCGAGCTGGTTCGCCATCGCCGCATAGGCGGTGTTGACCGACTCGCGGGTCGCGTCGAGCACCGTCATCCGGCCGGAGGACAGCCCTTCGACGTTGCCGGGCAGCCAGTCGTCCGCGTAGCCGGGGTCGCAGGAGATGTTCCACGACGCCCGGCGGAAGGTCCGCCGGGTGGAGTCGACGACGTCGGAGAGCGAGTGCCCCGAGCGGAGCCACTCGGTGAGGACGAAGGCCTTGAACGTCGATCCGGTCTGGAAGCCGGACGAGCCGCCGTAGGCCTCGTCCGTGCTCCAGTTCACCAAGGTGTCTCGTGGCGACTCGGGGGAGGCCATGCCGTACCGCGAGTTCTGCGTCATCGCGAGGACCTTCCCGCTGCCGGGCTCCACGGTGACGATGGCCTCGGAGATGCCGGACGGGTCGTCGATCGGGATGGTGCGGATCGCCGCGGCGTGCGCGAGGTCCTGCAGGCGGGGGTCGAGCGTGGTCGAGATCGTCAGGCCACCGTTCAGCAGCAGCTTGCGGCGGTCGGCCTGAGTCTCCCCGAACGCCGGGTCGTTGAGCATGGACTTGATGACGTAGTCGCAGAAGTACGCGGCGACGCCGGCGGGAGCGCAGCCTTGCACGGTCGGCTGGACCTTCAGCATCTCCTCGATGGTCACCGCCGTGGCGGCCTGGTACTCCTCGAGCGAGATGATTCCCTGCTGTCGCATGAGCGCCAGGACCGTGTCGCGGCGGTTCTTCGCGTTCTCGGGGTTGCGCACCGGGTCCCACCGGCCCGGTGACTGGGTGATGCCGGCGAGCATCGCCGATTCCGCGATGTTGAGATCCCGCGCGGACTTGCTGAAGTAGTACCGCGAGGCTGTCTCTACGCCGTACTGCGAGGGCCCGAACTGCGCGATGTTGAGGTAGCCGGCAAGGATCTCTTCCTTGGTCATCCGCTGCTCCAGCGCGATGGCGAGCTTTGCCTCACGGAGCTTGCGGCCGATCGTGACCTCGGTGGCCGCGTCGATCGCCTCCTGGTCGTCCTGGTAGCGGCCGGCCTCGATGAGCACGTTCTTGACGTACTGCTGCGTGAGGGTCGACCCACCCTGCTGGTCGCCCTGGACGACGGTCTTCACGGCCGCACGCAGGAGACCTTCGGGGTCGACCCCGCCGTGCTCGTAGAAGCGCTTGTCCTCGACCGCGACGACGGCCTCCTGCATGTAGGGAGAGACCTCCTCGAGCGGGACGACGATGCGGTTGTTGGCGTAGAACGTTGCGAGCTGGCTTCCGTCGGCCGCGAGCATGACCGACAGCTCCGACGGCGGGTCGAGAGTCAGCTCGGTCGGGAGGTTGTCGAAGATCTTCACGCCGGCGCCGGTCGAGCCGCCGACAGCGGCGACCGCGGGCAGGACGAGGCCGGCTGCCAGCACCCCGGCCGACGTGGCCAGCAAGGCGAAGGCCAGCAGGAGGGTGAAGAACTGAGCCGCGCTGACCGTGCGGGTGGGTCGGCGGGGATCTGAGGGCATAGAAGCAATGGTACGTGGCCCGGTTGAGGACTCCGCGGGCGGCGCCCCGTGCCGGCCGGGGGTGTCGGCCGCACCTTGCGCGTTTCGAGGCCGTCGAGTCAGCAAGGCTTGCGCAAGATATCTCGTGCGCCTTGTCCTCAGTGAGACCGTTCTCCTGCAACGCGAGAGCCCTCTGGTGTGGTTCCTGGGTCAGCGCGAGGCCAACACTGCTGGTGGCGGCGCCCGACGCCGCCGTAAGGGGACTGGAAGCCGGCGGCAGTTGCCGCTACTGTGCTTATCGCGGGGGGAGCACTACTCTGAACGCACGACACCCGGCCGGTCGAAGTGGCCCGGCACGGGTCCTTTTGTGCCCCGACGTGGGGCGATGCATTGTCAGCGGTTTACTTAGCGGGGCTCCTTGCTCTAGGTTTCGACCTGGGGAGAACGGGCTCCACCGGAGGTTGCCATGCAGATGCTGCAGGACCAGAGTTGGGCCGCCATGGCGGCCTGCGCCACCAGTGCACCGGACGATCTGTTTGTCCAAGGTGCGGCTCAACGCTCTGCGCGGTCGGTGTGCTTTGGCTGCGAGGTCCG
>JAHECE010000180.1 GCA_024641895.1 Actinomycetales bacterium | reverse complement strand
GATGAGGGTGTCGTACCGCTCGGACATCGCGACGACGGCCCTGTGGATCGCCCGGGAATCCAGGGTCCGCCACCTCCCGTCCGCGCCCTGCGCCCGATTGGCGATGACGACGTGAGTGTGCAGGTTGGGGTCGTTCTCGCGGGAGTCCCAGTGGTCGAACGCCGCCGCAACGACGCCCCGGACGTCGACCTGCGCGACGCCGTTCGTGCCGATCCGTGTCTTGGCGACGTCCCGCTCGATCACGGCGATCACGTCGGCGATGGCCTGCCGGTGGGCGGCGTAGATGACCTCGCGGGTTGGCTGGTCGGCCAGTGCCCACAGGACGGACACGGACTTCGGGGCGGTGAACGTGCAGTCGAAGCCAGCGACCGGACGCCGCGAGTCGCTGCCCGAGTAGATGTGTGGCGACTGGCCGAGCTTCGCGCCGTTAAAGGGGTCGGCGCCGTTGGCGAAGAGCCGTTCCATCTGCGCTGGCGCGACCGACGACCCGGCCGTGAGTCCGTTGCCGTCGTTGAGGCCGGCGAGGCCGGTGCCGAGCCAGGTTCCCGGTGGGGTGCCGTGTGCGGCGTAGTACCTCGTCATCGGAGACGCGCTCGCGCCCGCTGGGGCGCGTCCGTGGTCGGTGGCCACGGAGTCCAGGAGGTAGGTGTAGGAGTCACCGGCGTACCTGACGCACATGCTCATCACCGGAGGCCGCCCCCGTCCACGGCACCGGGCCGAGCGCGGTGTGCTCGCTTGCGGCATAAGTCTGAGCAGAAACGTCGGACGGATCGCGCTCGGGCCGGAAGCGGGCGACGACACGACTCACAGCGGCGAAGGCTTGGGCGACGTCGCCACGCCCGTGCCTGGCAGGCGCGCGAACAGAACCGCGCGTCGCGCCGCCGCGGCGAGAACGACTGCCGGCACTCGACGCACTGCGCGACGATGACGCCGTCGACGCGGCGGAGGGCGCGCCCGACGGTCACACCGCCCGGTATCGCCCCGCCTGTCCTGATCTGGTTCACGGCCCATAGAGCGCCGCCGGCGCGCACGTGGTCACGCTTGTATTGGCGGACCTGTCGTATTCGACTTGGGCGAATGCGTGCCCGTGGGTGCGCAGGCCAGCCCCCCGACCCACCGGTTGACAGTCCCGAAGCCCGGCCCGGTGGTCCCAAGTTCGTGGCAGGCGACCGGGGATAGCGTCGATTGCGACAGGGACGGCGCGAGGCTGTCGTGGTCACGGGGTGGATTCCCCGGGGATGGGGTGTGTCGTGCATCGGACGCGGATTGCTGGATCGCTGGTTGCGACGATCGCGGTGGGAATGGGCTTGGCCGGATGCGGAGGAAGCACTGGGCAGAGCAGTGGAGGGCAACCGTTCGACGTGACCTTCGGTGTGGTGTCCGGTGAGTACACCCAGGAGATCGGGGTGTGGGCCCCGGATGCGGAGGGCGCTTGGCCGGTCGTGGTCGGGTTCCATGGCCTGGGCGGGGTGAAGGAGGACTGGGATGTGCTGGCCACCGAGCTCGCCAAACAGGGGGTGGTGGTCTTCGTCCCCGACTTCCGGTCGATGGGCGCGCCGATCGAGATGAAGCAGGACCTGGTGTGCGCGAACCAGTACGCCGCCAGCGTGGCCGGGGACTACGGGGCCGACCCCGATCAGTCGTGGACATTGGTGGGGCACAGCCTGGGAGCCAGCATCGTGCTGATCCCCAGGGACGATGTGCTGGACGAGACTGGCGGGGCCCTGGATCCGTGCATCGACGGACGGCCCGATTTCGTTGCCATCGTGGCGATGGAGGGGTGTTACTACGACTCCCCGGATGACCCCATCAGTGATGTGACCATGCCCGAGGCCGGGACTCCGGTGACGCTGGTGGCTGGTGAGAAGGACGAGACGTGCCCCGCGTGGCAGTCCGAGAATGCCGCCCGGGCGCTCGATGAAGCCGGCTACGACGTCACCCTCGTGACAATTCCCGACGGAACGCACGGAACGCCACTGTTCCTCGACCCCAGCCAGGATCCGTGGGCCCAGCTGCCCAGCGACGACCCCGGCGGGCAGGCGACCGTGGCCGCGATCCTGTCGGCGATCGAATCCGCGCAGTCCTGAGGCTGGGCCGCTACTTCTGCGCGGTGCCGGCCGGACACGAGTCAGCTCCCGGCGGGTTCTCACCGCGAATGAGCCGCAGCGGTCCCCGCTATGCCCGGGCTCCGTCAGGCGCGCTTCCGGTGTAGTCGAGGGCTCCACCGACGGGGTCGATGCGGGTGAGGCGGAGGCCCCGTTCCCAGGTGTGCCCGACGCCGGGTCGCCGTAGGTGCGGTCGGCCGTGTCGAACGCATGGAGGTGACCTCCGTGCCAGTCGAAGGTGACCTGGAGCACCTGATGGAGTCGATCGCGGGCGATGTCGGCGGCACACCTCGAGGCGACGCCAGATCGGCGGCTTGGAGCCCGGAGGGTGACCTAGAGCTGCAGGACCTCCGGCGGTCGCCGCGGTCGACCGCGGGACGACGGGACGTTCGACGTCGCCGGTTCGGCGGCGGCTGATGGCCCGTCGTCGGTGCCGTGGCGAGAGCGTCGTCGGTGGCCACGGTCAGACGCGCGGCCAGGAGGTGGAGGAACCGTCCGACGTCGTCGACCTGGTCGGGGGCGACCGGGCAGGTCTCGTGGGTTACCGCCGTCAGGAGCCTGTCGCGAGCCTCGAACCAGCTGATCTCGTCGAAGAACGTGCCAGCGCTGGCTTGGGCCGAGCGGCGGACCGAGCGCCACATCTGGTCGGGGTCCTCGCTGACCCAGCAGTCCTTCACCCCGCCGCCGAGCTCGTGGTCTATGAGCACAGCCAGCCCGTGGCGTTGCCGGCTGCGGGCGAAGGCCACGTGGATCGACACCTGGCTGCCGACGATGTCCCCGAACCGCTAGCACCGCTCGACGTCGGGCCGGCCGATCGTCCGAGCCCACGCCGGCTGCCTGATCCCCGAAGCGGTGAGGTCGTGCGCAGCGGAGGTGACGTGCTCGCGGAACTCGTCGTCGGCGAACACATTGAGGGTGCAGCACCGCCAGGCCCTTGGCGGTCCGCAACCCGTGGGCATGGGTAACGACCTGAGCGAACAGCAGGCCAGCGGGTCGTCGTCTCCGGCGTCCGGCGGAAGCAGCCCGTCGTGGCGAGCGTCGCCTCCAGGTGCCCCAGCACCTCGCTGGCGTGGACCTCGGTCTTGAGCGGTCATCGCGCCCGCGCGACACCCGCGGCGAACGCCTCGACGAGACTGCTGAGGATCGCCTCGAGTTCCGCGTCGACGTCGTCCCTGTGCGCGGTCAGCGCAGGGCGATGTAGCTCTGCCAGTCGCGGGCGGCGAGGTGGGCCCACTTGGCGGCCTTGCGGTCGGTGGTGCCGAGGAGCTCGGCGAGGACGGGTGCGGGGATCTCGGCGGCGAGCTGGAAATGGGCGGCTTTTCGGGTCTGGTAGGGCTTGATGCCGATGGCGACGAGTTGGGAGCGGATGTTCTCGGTGGTCAGCGGTCGGCCGGGGATGCCGCCGGGGAACAGCCAGCCCGCGTCGCGCCCGTAGGGGCTCTGGCCGCGCAGCTGGAGGTGGTCGCGGACCAGGTCGTCCAGGATCGGGGGCATCTGGATCGGGACGGCGCCGAATCTGACGTGCACGCTGCCGTCGGGGGTGGTGGTGACTTGGTCGGTGCGCATGGCCACGATCCGCGACAGGGGCTGGGCGAAGAGCAGGGTGAACAGTCCGCCGAGCCGGGTGTAGCTGCGCAGGTGCTCGTCGTGCAGCAGGTGCTCGACGCCGGCCCAGCGTTGAGCGTCGGAGATCGTGACCTGGGGTGGGCCGGGATTCACCCAGGGGACGGTGAGGGCGGTGTTGGTGCGGCTGGAGCGCAGCCAGGCGATGAAGCTCGCGACGCTTCCGCCGCGGCCCGGGTGCGCGGCGAGGTAGCGCTCGAGGTGGTCCTGCGTCGCGTCGTGGAGGTCCACTCCGTGGTGCTCGAGCAGGTCGAGGAACTCGATCGCGTCGCGGATGCACCGCCGGGCGGTGTTGGCGACGCACTGGGTGAGGCGGCCCTGCGCGGCGGCGTGGCGCATGTTGCGGATGACGTGCCAGTGCGCGAAGCGGCGCACCACGTCGGCATGGTCAGCGGGCAGTGGGGCCAGCACGGCGTTGAGCCAGGGTGTCATCCGTTCGATCCGGGGCTCCCACGGCTCCAGGACACCGGTGGCGGCGAGCAGGTCTCGCAGCCAGTCGTGGGCCCGGTCCTGGGGCAGGTCGCGGAACGTCTCGTGCGCGATGGCGATCTCCCCGCGAGCCATGCGGGCCAGCAGCGCCGGCCCCGTGCCGGGTTTCTTGAGCAGCCACCAGATGCCGGTCTGCGGGCGCTCGGAGCCGAGGAGCTCGTCGAACACCGGACGCAACCGCGCGTGCACGGCGCCCGTCGAGGGGTCGCTCAGGAGCTCGGTCAGGCGTTCGCTCAGGATGCAGCGTGCGCAGCGGCGGCCCCCGTAGGGGTGGTCCTCACGACCGCACTGGGTGCAGGCGAACGGTGAGGCCACCCCGGCGCATCCTGCGCAGACCAGTCCCTCCTGGACGCGGAAGGCGAGCGGGCGTTCTCGCCCGCACCCGGGGCAGCAGGCTGGGTGGTAGTGGGCGCGGCGCCGGCAACGGGTGCAGACCCGTTCGGCGCCCAGCAGGGTGGAGCTGCCCGGACGTGAGCACCACGCGCAGGTCCGCCCGCTCACTGCTCCGGTCGGCGCAGCGTGGTGCGGATGGGCCGCAGCTCACCGATGCCCGGACCGCGGTCGTTGACCGCGGCGGCGGGGCGCACCTGCTCGATCTGCAGCTCGAGCAGGTCGTTGGGCGTGCAGTCCAGGATGTCGCACAACGCCGCCAGCAGGTCGGTGTTGATCCGCTGCGGCGTCTTGGTCACCACCCGGTGGATCATCTGCCGTGAGAGGTCCACGCCGCGTTCGCGCAGCGGCTCGACCAGGTCGGTGGTCTGGAACATCCCCCTGGCCGCCATCACCTGGCGCAGGTTCCACCGCATCGACAGCCGTTCAGCCATCCGAGCACCTCCTGGAGGTCACTGCTGCTGCTCGGAGCGGTAGACCCGTCCGAGGGCAGCCTTGAGGGTCTTGGTCTTGAAGTCGTTGGACACCGAGGTGTAGATCGCCGTCGTCGAGGCGTAGGAGTGCCCGACCTGCTCGGTGACGAACCGTTCGG
>JAHECE010000016.1 GCA_024641895.1 Actinomycetales bacterium | reverse complement strand
AGTCCATCTACCGGTTCCGCCGAGCCGACGTGGAGCTCTACGCCCGGGTCGGTGCGAGGTACCCGGAGGGTCATACCGAGCTGTCCGTGAACTTCCGCTCGGTGCCCGGGATTCTTCGCGCGGTCAACCTGGCATTCCGAGTACTCCTGGACGGTCAAGACCACGCGCCGTACGCCGACCTGCTCGAGCGGCGGGTGGCCACCGGCGACGACGCACCCGTCACCGTCCTTGGCGGGCCAGGCGGACCCGACGACAACGCGGGCACGCTGCGCGCTCGGGAGGCTGAGCACGTGGCCGCCCTCCTCACCCGGGCACATGAGGACTGGCACGTGACGGACAGCGAGGGACTCCCCCGGCACCCGCGTTTCTCGGACATCGCCATCCTCATGCCGACCCGCGCCTCCCTGCCCGCGATCGAAGCGGCGCTGCAGTCGGCCGACATCCCCTACCGCATCGAGAGCCGTTCGCTCGTGTGGTCGACCGACGCCGTCCGCGACGTCGTCACGATGCTTCAGTCGATCGACAACCCCGCAGACGCCGTCGCAACCGTTGCCGCGTTGCGGCACCCCGGCCTCGCCTGCTCCGACGTCGACCTCGCCGGGTGGTCCGAGGCCGGCGGGTCGTGGAACTACCTCTCCCCGGCGCCAGACGGCCTCGCGGACCACCCCGTCACCGCCGGGATGTCGGCCCTGCGACGCCTGCACGATCTGCGGTGGTGGCTGCCCGTGGACGAGCTCGTCGCGCTCCTCGTGCGAGACCTGCGTCTCGTCGAGCTCACCGCAGGCCTGCGCCGGCCCCGCGACCACTGGCGACGACTCCGCTTCGTCGTGGACCAGGCGAGGGCCTTCGGGGACGCCGGCGGCTCCGGTCTCGGCGCATTCGTCGACTGGGCCCTGGCACAGCAGGAGAACGACGCGGACGTCCTGGAGACCGCCGTCCCAGAGCCGGACGACGACGCGGTGCGCATCCTCACGATCCACGGCGCCAAGGGGCTGGAGTTCCCGGTGACGGCGGTGGTCGGGCTCGGCTCCGGCATGCGTCGGGACAACACCGTGCTGTGGACTCCCGCCGGTCCGGAAGTCCGGCTCAAGGCCGGCACCCTCGAGACCCGTGACTGGGACGAGGCCCAAAGCCGGGAGAAGGTCCTCGCGGAGGCCGAAGCACGTCGAGTCCTCTACGTAGCGATGACCCGGGCCTGCGATCACCTGGTGCTCGGCTGCTACCACAAGCCCGGGGACTCGCAGACCCACGCCAGGCGCCTCTCCGAGCTGCTGCCTGAGACCAGGGGCGTCGTCCGCGTCGAAGCCACGCCACCGCGGCGTCGCCCCGAAACCATCCGGGCTCGGCGCACCCCCGGTTCGACGACCACGGCGCTGGCCGCCTCGTCGCCGGAGCAGTTCGACGCCGCTCGCAATGCTCTCCTCGACACCGTCCGTGCCCGCACCGCCACAAGCCCGACGGCGCTCGCCGCGGCGGTCACGGAAACCGCGGAGAAGGACGCACCCCCGCCCGAGCGAGGGCCCGCACGGGCATTGGACCCGACCGCCGGGCCGAAGCGACTCGACCTCGACCTCGACCTCGACGTCGAGGTCGGCCTCGGCGTCGGCGTCGCCGTCGACGCCGAGAAGGCGACCGACATCGACACCGAGAACGAGCTGATGGACGCCACGGCGGCCCCTGACGGCGTGCTCCGTCCCGTGCGGCTACGCGGCGTGCGGCGGCGCACCGGGGCTGCGATCGGCACCGCGGTGCATCGTGTTCTCGAGCTCCTCGAGACTGACGACTCCGACGAGGCCCTCCGAGCGCTCGCCGCCGCGGCGTGCGCGGAGAACGACGTCCCGGCACTCGTCGACGCCGTGGCCGCCCGGGTGCGCGTCGCCCTGGCGCGGGCGGACGTGCGCGCCGCCCTGGCGAGCGGCAAAGCACGCCGCGAGGTCTACCTGGTCGTATCTGACGGTCCGCGGTTCGTGGAGGGATACGTCGACCTGCTGACCGAGCAGGGCGACGAGCTTGCCGTCCTGGACTACAAGACCGACAGCGCGCGCACGCCGCAGGAGCAGGCGGCCAAGGAGAGGCTCTACGCCCCCCAGCTCGCCGCGTACGCACGCATGGTCGAGACGGTCACGGGTCGCAGAACAACGGCCGGGCTCGTGTTCGCTTCGCCCAGCAGTGGCGACGAGGGCTAGGTCCGCGCTGATCGGCATTGGCTGGGCAGGCGCCCGTCACGTCATTGCCGCCGCATCACCGTGGGGGCCGGGCCACGGACCGGCCCGCACGCGGTCGGGCGCTGGAGTTCCCTACCGACTATCCTTTACCTCCGGCACGCCAGCTGTGCCCTCGGCTACCCGCGCGACGCCCGCGCGACCTGGCGCCCCGACGATGAACGGAGATGGCTCGTGGGAGCGATCGACAGCACGGACCTTGCCGGGACCCACGAGGTCGTCTCGATCGACGGGCGGACCTTCACCTGCCGCATCCCCCTCGACCTGGGCCTGCTCGCGGGCGACCTCGCGGTCATCGACAGCCAGGGGCGCACGCGCATGCTCGGGCAGGTGCTCGACCTTGAGCTCGACGGCCGACTCGTCATCTGCCGGGGCCGCCTGCTCGCCGACGTCGGCGACGACGGCACGCTCGGCGCCCTGAAGCCACGGCCGTTCGGCGGGGGTGCCCTGCAGCGCGCGCCGAAAGAGCTCGTCGAGGCCTTCGACCGCTGGGCCAAGGCGGACCTGGTCGTGGGCACCGTCCGAGTGGACGACGGGTCCGTTCCGGCCACCCTCCGCGCCGACGGGTTCAACCGTCACACGTTCGTCTGTGGCCAGAGCGGCTCCGGCAAGACCTACGCCCTGGGTGTCGTCCTCGAGCGGGTCCTGGCCTACACCGATCTGAAGATGGTCATCATCGACCCGAACGCCGACTACGTCCGACTGGGCGAGGTGCGGCCGGAGGCCACGGGCGACGCGGCAGACAGGATGCGCCGAGTCCCGGTGGAGGTGCTGCGTTCAGGAAGCGCCGCGGACGAGCCCGGCGCCCGGCCCCTCACCGTGAACTTCCGAGAGCTCTCGCGCAAGAACCGCGCCGCCCTGCTGCGCGTCGACCCCATGGCCGACCGGGAGGAATACAGCGCCCTGCGCCGGATCCTCACAGCGGGCGACCTCAAGATGGAGGACGCACAGGAGTACTTCGCCTTGCTTTCGGCCAACGACGACCCCGTCAGCCTGGCCATCGCCCAGCGGCTCGAGAACCTGGGCCTGCTCGACCTCTCGGTCTGGTCACGGGGACGCCTCTCCTGCGTCTCGCAGTTCCACGAGGCCGAGCGGGCGGTGGTGATGGATGTCTCCGGCTTCAGCGACCCCCGCGAGCGGTCGATCGCGGCGCTGTCGCTGCTCGACGACCTCTGGGCGAACCGCGAGAGCCGCGAACCTGTGCTGATCGTCATCGACGAGGCGCACAACCTCTGCACCGCCGAACCCGCTGACGCGCTCGAGGAGGCAGTCACCGATCGCCTCGTCCAGATCGCCGCAGAGGGTCGCAAGTACGGGCTCTGGCTCCTGCTCTCGACACAGCGGCCGAGCAAGATCCACCCCAACGTCCTCTCCCAGTGCGACAACCTCATGATGATGCGGATGAACTCACCGGGCGACGTCGCGGAGCTCGGCGCGGTCTTCGGGTTCGCTCCCCCGAGCCTGCTCGCCGCGGCGCCCACGTTCGGCCTCGGTGAGACCCTGCTGGCCGGCCGGTTCTCACCCTTGGCGCGCATCGCCAAGATGGGAGAACGCCTCACCTACCAGGGCGGCGCCGACGTCGACGTTCCTCGCTCCGCCGACTGAGCGCGGCGGGGGTGTCCTGACCGCGTCGGTCTCTGACCTGCGGATCGGGGCTCACCGCGCACGGCGAGAGCGAACGCCATAACGGGCCGACGGCCGCCGACCATCCCGGCGGCCTCGATCCACCCCACGGTACGTGCTGCGCCGCTCAGGCGTCGAGGACCGCACCCGACTCGAGGTCTCGGCGCAGCTCGGCCAGGAATCGGGCGAGCGGGGCGCCGTCGACGACGTCGTGGTCGGCAACCACGGCGACCGAGAGGAAGGACCGGCGACCGATCTCGCCGTCGGGCCCGTAGCCGGGGCGCTCCGTCAGTCCGCCGATCAGCACGTCGAGCGTATGCACGAGGAAGGGCAGGCCCACCCCTCCACCGCCGCCGTACATGCCGACCGATGAGACGCCGACCGTCCCCACCAGTCGCTTCTGAGTGTCCGGGAACCGGCGCATGCTGCCGAGCAGGCGGGAGCGGACCGCGGCGGGCAGGAGCACGTACCAGCGGACGGCGCTCGCGAGCCGGAGCGTCTCGCTGCGCCCCGGATCGGCGGCAACCGCACGCAGCTCGGCGTCCAGGTCCATCGGCGAGCGGGCGTGCGCCCGTCGGAGCACGTGGTTCATGGGGAACGACTCCCCCTCGACGTCGACCTCGACGGACACGTCGACGTCCACGTCGTCGAAGACCGCCGTGCGCCCTCGCAGGTCCCGATAGCCGTGCATCCGGCGGTGGCGTGCCACCGCCCGGGCGAGGGTCGCCACCACGTACACCGTCAACGACACGCGGCGGGCCGTCCCGCGCAGCCGCGGCAGCACGTCCGTGACGTCGACGTCGAACCACGCGGGGATCACGTGCCGGCGCGAGGCGGCCGCCCCGATGTCAACGACCACCGCCCGCAGGCGGGACTCCCGCACGTAGCGGCGCCCCGGTCGCGCCGCCTGGCCGGGCACCTCAGACGTAGCTCTCGTAGGCCGGGAGGTCGAGGATGCCGTTGCCCGAGAGCCCGATGACGATGACCTCGGGCTCCTTGACGGTCCGCGCGTAGGCCACGGCACCTGCCACTGCGTGCGTCGACTCGGGCGCCGGGATGATGCCCTCGGCCCGGGCGAACATGACCCCCGCGGCGAACGCGTCGTCCTGCTCGACGGCGACGCCGCTCATGAGGCCGAGGTGCACCGCATGCGAGACCATCGGTGACATGCCGTGGTAGCGCAGGCCGCCGGCGTGGATGGGCGGCGGGACGAAGTCCTTGCCGAGCGTGTACATCTTCAGCAACGGCGTCAGGCCCGCCACGTCGCCGAAGTCGTAGCGGTACTCACCCTGGGTGATGGACGGGCAGGCGGCGGGCTCGCACGCCACGACCCTCGTCGTCGTCCCCTCACGCAGGTTCTGGCCGATGAACGGGAAGGCGAGACCGCCCAGGTTCGACCCGCCTCCGGCGCAGCCGAAAACCACGTCGGCCTGCCGTTCGCCGGCAGCCGCGATCTGCGCCAGGGCCTCCTGGCCGATGACGCTCTGGTGGAGCATCACGTGGTTGAGCACGCTGCCCAACGAGTAGTGCGCGGTGGGGTCCTTGGCGGCAGCCTCGACCGCTTCGCTGATCGCCATCCCGAGAGACCCGGTGGTGTCCGGGTCCGCCGCAAGCATCGCCCGGCCGGCTTCGGTGAGGTCGGACGGCGACGGGTGGCACGTCGCGCCGTAGGTCTCCATCTGGAGCCGCCGGTACGGCTTGGAGTCGTAGGAGGCGCGCACCTGCCACACCTCGCACTCCAAGCCGAGCAGCGCGCAGGCCATCGACAGGGACGCGCCCCACTGACCGGCCCCGGTCTCGGTGGTGAGCTTCTTGATGCCCTCGGCGGCGTTGTAGTACGCCTGCGCCACGGCGGTATTGGGCTTGTGCGAGCCGGCCGGGCTGACGCCCTCGTACTTGTAGTAGATGCGAGCGGGCGTCCCCAGCTCGCGCTCGAGGCGGACGGCGCGGATCAGGGGCGACGGGCGCCACATCGCGTAGATCTCCCTGACGACCTGCGGGATCTCGATGTACCGCTCGGTCGAGACCTCCTGCATGATGAGCGCCATCGGGAACAGCGGGGCCAGGTCCGCCGGCCCGAGGGGCTCCTTCGTCCCCGGGTGCAGCGCCGGCGGCACCGGCGTCGGCAGGTCCGCCGCGAGGTTGTACCAGTGGGTCGGGACGCTCGACGGCACCTCGATGCCCAGCGGCTCGAGATCCCGCGGAGCATGCGCCGGGTGATCGGGAAGGGTGCTCGCCATCGTGGTCCTCCAGGGTGTGCGGCTCGCGGGGACGGTCGCGGCAGCCTCGGTCGCCGTCCTCCGCCTCCGGCGAACTTAGCCCCGCGCCTGCCCGCTCCTCTGGGACCACCGTCGCTGGTGTCGACGCGGCTGGGCCGGTCGCAGCGCCGTTCCACGCACCCGGCACCTACGCGCAGGCCGCACCGAACGAGCTCACCGCAGCCTGACGTCGGGCATCCGGAGCGCCGCCGCCTCGGGCAACCCGAGCGCGGCGCTCACCTCCGCCGGCCCGGCGCCGACCCCCGCGAGGCCCTGCCACGCACCGAGCAGCCCAAGGCCGGCAAGGGCGGGCACCGCGAGGCTCGCGCGGGGGTCCTCGCTGTTCCGGGGACGCCCGAGCCGAGCCTGGACCGGGACGTGGATCGCCTGGCGGACCGGGGCGTCGTCGGGCAGGCCCGCTCGCGAGCGCGCGATGCGAACGGCGTCGCGCAGGCCACCGAGCTCGTCCACCAGACCGAGCCGCAGCGCGTCGCTACCCGTCCACACGCGACCGCGAGCGATGGCCTCGACCTCGTCGACAGTCCGTCCGCGACCGTCGGCCACCTTGGCGACGAAGTCGTCGTAGATCGCGTCGAGGGCATGCCCCAACCGTTCGCGCTCGTCGTCGCTGAAGCCGCGTCGCGACGAGTACATGTGCACCCGGGCTCCGTGCGCCACGGTGCCCGTCGTCAGCCCGAGCCGTTCGAGCAGCTCCCTGACGACGACCTTGCCGCCGAAGACGCCGATCGAGCCCGTGAGCGTCGCCGGGAGCGCGACGATCACGTCCGCCGGGCAGGCGACGTAATACCCGCCCGAGGCCGCCGCCCGGCCCATGGAGACCACGACCGGCTTGCCGGCCTCTCGCACCCGGCACACCTCGCGCCAGATCGTCTCGGACGCAACCGCGGACCCGCCCGGGGAGTCGACGTGCAGGACGACGGCGCGGGCGCGCTCGTCCGCGCCTGCGGCACGCAGCGCAGCGCCGACCGAGTCGCTGCCCACCTGTCGTCCCATCGGTCCCCGCCGGCTTCGACCGCCCGCAATCGTCCCGCGGACCTCGACGAGCGCGACGTGTCCGCTCGACCGGCCGGGCGCCCGAGCGCGGAGACGACGGCGCGGACGCCACCGGTCCGCGAAGAGCAGCTCCGCGTCGGCTCCGACCCGCTCGCGCATCGTGGCGTACGCCTGGTCGCGATAGCCGAGAGTGTCCACGAGGCGTGCCTCGAGCGCCTCGGACGCGGTGCGCGGACCCGTGTCGGCAAGCTCGCGCACGCGGGCGGCGTCCAGGCCTCGCCCGTCAGCGATCGTCGCGACGGCGTCCTGGAAGATCGACTCGCTCAGGCGGTCCAGCGCGGACCGATGAGCCTCGGTGAAGCCGGTACGCATGACGACGTCGGCCGCATTCTTGTACTCGTGGCGCTGCTCGACCTGCGGCTCGACCCCGAGCCGGTCGAGGGCGCCGCGCAGGAAGGTCGTCTCGACGCCGACCCCGAGCAGCCCGAGGCCGCCCCCGGGCTGCAACCAGATCTCGTCGAACGCGGTCGCCAGCACGTACGCGGTCATGTCCCCGGAGCTCTCGCCGAGACTCTCGGCCCAGGCCAGCGTCGGCTTGCCGACCGCGGCGAACGCCTGCACACCGAGGCGCAGCTCCTGCATCGCGGTCCAGGGCAGCGGTCCGCCGACCCGGGCGATCAGGCCGACGACGCGCGGGTCGGCGGCGGCCTCGTGCAGAGCGCGCAGGGTCGGGCGGTACCGCTGCCGACCGCGGGCAAGGATCCGGGCCAGCGGGTCGTCGGCCTCCGTCGTGACAGGCGGCTCAGCGAGGTCGAGCTCCAGCAGGATCGGCGGTCGACGACCGGGCAGCGCGGGCACGCTCACCACCCTAGGGTCCACCCCCGGCGGGACCCTGGCCGTACTCCAGGCAGAACTCCTCGATCGCCTCGAGGTGCTCGGCCGTCAGGCCGACGTCGGTGGCCGGTGCGACGAGCAGCGTCGGGCTCGGCCGCTGCTCGGCCCAGGACCGCGCGGCGGGCTCCCAGGAGAGGTCGTCGTCGGCCCAGATCAGGGGCCGGTACGGCTCCGGGTCGAGCATCCGTCGGGCGACGTCGAGCTTCCACCACGTGTTGCGGGCAGCGGCCCGCGTCGTGGTGAAGCCGTGGGCCGCCCGACCCGAGCCGCCGCCCCGGACGCGGCTGGCGACCGGTAGCTCCGGGAGCCCGAGAAGTGGGGCGAGCGAGTCGTTGGCCGCGTCCTCCCAGGTCGTGAGCCAGAGCACGTCGACGGTACCGGTGTCGTAGATCCGGCGGATCGCCTCGATCACCGGCGGCGCCCACGTGATCTGCCACCGCCCACCGGCCGCCGTCGCCCGGCCGGTGCGCCAGGTGGGCCAGACGCTCTCATCGGGGCTCGCCGTTGCCGCGTTGAGCACGCCGTCGACGTCGAGCAGCCAGACGGGGCGCTCGTAGAGGTCCGCCACCGACATCCAGCGACCTCCTCGTCATTCCCCTTCGGGTATTCACGCTAGCGCCACGATCGGCGCTCGACGCGTTTCGCCCGCATGGATCAGTGCGATTGACCGCGTCGACAACGCTCGAGACGCAACCGTGGGGCACCGCCCCTCAACTGAGCGTTTCGGCCCGGGGCCTGACTTTCTGGGCCGTCGATGGCCTAGACTCGCGCACAATTGCGGGTTTTCGCGTCGGTGCGCAGCAGCGAGAACTCGTGGATTGGGGGGAACAATGGTCGCGCGACCAGACGTAGCCGGCGCCCACGACGTCGGCGGTGACGAGCCCACCCTCCACCCGCGCCACCCGGGCCGGTCCGACGAACCTCGACCCCAGGAGACCTGGCGCCGGTTCACGATCTCGGCGGCAGTCGTCGTCGTGATTGCCCTGGCTGCCTCCGCGCTCGTCTGGCGGGCGCACTCCGGCACCGGCACCACTGCCCTCCTCAGGGGAGCCCTCGCCCTGTTCCCCGCACTCATCGCCGTCTCCGCCTGGGCGACAGCGCAGGCGGCGGCAGTCCGCAGCCGGGCGATGTGGCGACTCATGGCCCTCGCGGGCGGGCTGTGGACCCTCGCCGAGGCGACCCGCAGCCACGGCCACGCGATCACCGGCGCCGATCCCGGTACCTCCTTGACGTCCGCCGACGTGATCGGCCTTCTCGCGGTCGTCCCGGCGACGGCCATGCTCCTCGGGTTGGTGCCCAGACAGGCGGGCGCCGAACGCCGTCGGCTGCTGCTGGGCGCCCTCGTGATCGGGGGCAGCGTCTTCTTCCTTTTCGCTTCCCTCGCACCGCGCGTCATGTCGTGGCCGGCCGGCGGCCACCCGATCGTCTCCGCAACCTGGGCAGCATTCCCGATCGCCTACATCGTGCTCGCGAGCCTCGCCCTCTTCGTGCTCGCAGGGAGGCTGTACGAGGCCGAGGCGTCGCTGTGGCTGGTGGCCGCGGGCTTCCTTCTGTTCGCCGTGGCCAGCGCGACCGGCGACACCGCGACGGCGCCCGAGACGGCGGCGGGCGTGATCGCCCCGCACGTCGCCGGGCTTCTCGGGTACCTCGCCCTGATCCTGGCACCGCAGGTGCCCGGAGCCGCACGGCTGTTCGACAACCGCCCCGACGAAGACTTCGAGCGCCCGGGGAGCCCGAGCTCGCTCCTGGTGTTCGTCCCGCTCCTCAGCCTGGTCGTCATCGTGTCGGGCCTGACCACGACCGCGGCGGACGTCCTCCTGCGCGTCACCGAGATCTGCACGTTGCTGCTCTTCGGGCTCAGGCAGGCGCTGATCGCGCGGGAGTCTGCCCGCCTGCACGACGAGGTCGAGACGCGGGTGCGGGAGCTGCAGCGCACCTCTGCCTCACTCGCGCGGCTCGCGCAGCAGAACGAGCGCACGATCGAGGCAGTCTCGGACGGCATCTTCGGTGTCGCACCGGACGGCCGGATCACCTTCGCCAACGGGGCGGCCCTGGCCATGCTCGGCTGCCACGAGCGAGAGATCGTGGGCAGGCACCCGGACGAGTGCTTCCTTGCGCGGCGCGTCGACGGCCACAGCCGGCCGACGGCAGACCCGGTCGCGATCGCCTTGGGATCGGCGCGCCCGTCCGGCCCCAGGACCGCGATCTTCACCCGTCGTGACGGCAGGGAGTTCCCGGTCGAGTGGTCGGCGGGGCCGGTGGAGTGCGACGAGGATGCGAGCCTCGGTGCCGTCGTCGTCTTCCGCGACATCACCCGCCGCCGCGAGGTGGAGCGACTCAAGGACGACTTCGTCTCCGTCGTCAACCACGAGCTGCGCACTCCGCTGACGTCGATCCGGGGCGTGCTCGGCCTCCTCGACGGCGGCGTGCTCGGGACGCTCACCAAGAAGGGCACCTCGCTCGTGCGCGGAGGTGTGGAGAGCACCGAGCGCCTGACGAGACTCGTCAACGACCTGCTCGACTTCGACCGGATCGAGTCCGGTGCGGCCACGCTGCAGCTGGCCGACCGCGACGTCGAGCACCTGGTGCGCACGGCGCTGGACGGGGTTCGACCGTTGGCGGCCGACGTGCACGTCAGGCTGGCGACCGGCGAGACCGACGGGCGCGTCCGGGCCGACGGAGACCGCGTCGTTCAGACGCTGACCAACCTGCTCGGGAACGCGATCAAGTTCTCGCCACCGCACACGACCATCACGACCTCCGCCGTCCGGCGCGCCGACGTCGTGGAGTTCACGGTCTCCGACCAGGGCCGCGGCATCCCGTCCGACAAGCTCGAGCAGATCTTCGAACGGTTCGAGCAGGTCGACTCCTCCGACTCGCGCCTGCAGGGCGGAACCGGCCTGGGCCTGGCCATCAGCCGCACGATCGTGCGGCGGCACGGCGGGGAGATCTGGGCGGAGTGTCGTCCCGGCGAGGGCTCGACGTTCCGTTTCACCATTCCTGCCGCGAGCTCGCAACGGGCCGAGACCAAGCGCACCGCGGCCTCGCCGGCCGGCCTGGCGAGCCGGCTGCGGGAGCCGCACCGCCACGACGCCGAGACGGCGGCCGCCGGGGCGAACGAGGTCCGTGGCCACGTCGACGCGTCGGTCTAGCCGGGCCCACGGGCAGCGCGGCGCACCGCGCGGAGCAGGATCAGGCCTTGGCGCCCTCGGAGGCGTCGACCATGGCGAACAACCAGAAGGCGAACATGGCGACGACCTGGCCCACCCCGGCAAGAAGCAGGGCGCTCAGGGCGAAGCCGACCAGAAAGAGGGCGCCGCGGAGGCGATCGCCGTTGACCATGCTGCCCAGTCCGGGCACGACGAACGAGGCGAGCATCGAGAGGCTCGCGAACTTCCGGTAGCGGGGCGCGGTCAGAGCCTCGCGCACCCGCTCACCGAGCGGCATCGGGGCGAGCGCGGCAGACGTGGCGAGCGGCATGGCGGGGTCCTCACACTGGGGGGAAGGCGGGCGTCGATCGCTCGTACCAGCCCGTCCCGACAGTCCGAGGAGCTCGGCCGGCCATGTTCACCGCCGTCGAATTGGGCCTGTCTCCAGGTTACGGAAGACGCGCGTGAAGTCCAGCGGGGGTCAACGGTTCGGATCGGCCGCCGCGGCTCTGAACTGCCCGTTCATCGACGCGTCACCCCGCTGCGTGACCAAGCCCACGTCGGTGTCGTGGCGCGCGCCCACCGAGCCGGTACCGTGTCGGCGTCCCGCCCGTTGCTCGCGAGAGGCGACCATGACCGAGCCCGACGCCCCGGCGCCGACCGCTGCCAGCGACTTCCTGCGCGACCTCGTCCGCAGGGACGTCGAGCACGGCACGTTCGGCGGCCGCGTGCAGACCCGCTTCCCACCGGAGCCCAACGGCTACCTGCACGTCGGTCACGCGAAGGCCATCAGCGTGGACTTCGGGATCGCCGCCGAGTTCGGCGGGAGGTGCAGCCTGCGCTTCGACGACACGAACCCCGACGCCGAGGAGCAGCAGTTCGTCGACGGCATCCTCGAGGACCTGGGCTGGCTCGGCTTCACGCCGCCACAGCCGGTGCTGTACGCCTCCGACTACTTCGAGCAGCTCTACGCGTGGGCGGAGCACCTCGTCTCGGAGGGGCTGGCCTACGTCGACGACCAGGACAGCGACTCGATCTCGGCGCAGCGCGGCGGCTACGGCAAGCCGGGAGCCGAGAGCCCGTTCCGGGACCGGAGCCCGCAGCAGAACCTCGACCTCCTGCGTCGCATGCGCGCCGGCGAGTTCGCCGACGGGTCTCGCGTGCTGCGCGCTCGGATCGACATGCAGCACGAGAACATGCAGCTGCGCGACCCGGTCATGTACCGGATCCGCCGCGGCCGCCACCACCGCACGGGCGAGCGTTGGTGCATCTACCCGACCTACGACTGGGCCCACGGCCAGAGCGACGCCATCGAGGGCGTGACTCACTCGCTGTGCACGCTGGAGTTCGACAGCCATCGCGCGTTGTACGACTGGTTCCTCGAGCACCTGCCGTTGCCGTTCGACAAGCCCCGCCAGACTGAGTTCGCTCGGCTCGAGCTCACGCACACGGTGATGTCGAAGCGTCGGCTGGCCGCGCTCGTAGCCGACGGGACGGTCGACGGCTGGGACGACCCTCGCCTGCCCACCCTGCGCGGCATGCGACGACGCGGCTACCCCGCAGCGGCGATCCGGGACTTCTGCTCATACATCGGCGTGGCCCGCACGAACAGCCGCCATGAGATCGAGCTGCTCGAGTCCTTCATCCGCACCGAGCTCAACCGCACCGCGCTGCGCCGGATGGCGGTGCTGCGCCCCGTGCGACTCGTCCTGGAGAACTGGCCCACCGACGCCGCCGGGGAGCCGGTGGTCGAGTGGGTCGAGGTGGTGAACAACCCGGAGAACCCGGCCGACGGCACGCGGCTGGTCCCGTTCGCCGGTGAGCTCTTCATCGAGCAGGAGGACTTCGCCGAGGTCCCGCCGCCCAAGTTCTTCCGGCTGGCCCCCGGGCGGGAGGTGCGCCTGCGCGGCGCCTTCTTCGTGACGGCGACCGACGTCGTCAAGGACTCCGCCGGCGCCGTCGTCGAGGTCCGGGCCACCTACGACCCCGCCACGCGGGGCGGCACCGCGCCGGACGGACGCAAGGTGAAGTCGACGATGCACTGGGTCTCCGCGGCCCACGCCGTGACCGCCACCGTGGCGCTGTACAACCGACTCTTCACGGCCGCCGTCCCCGGCGAGGCCACCGGCGACCCCACGGACGACCTCGATCCCGCGTCGCGCGAGCTGCTCACCGGCTGCAAGGTCGAGCCGGCCCTGGCCGAGACACGCTCCGGCGACGTCGTCCAGTTCGAACGACTCGGCTACTTCGCCCACGACCCCCGGCAGCCGATGCTGTTCCATCGCACGGTCGGCCTGCGGGACGAGTGGGCGAACATCCAGAAGCGCCAGAAGTAGCGGCCGGACGTCACAGGCCCGTCTCTCCCGGGACGAACGCCCGGACCGACAGCCCCGGGCAGGCCGGGAGGGTGACGGCGACCTCGATGACCTCCGTGTCTCCGGGCAACGTGACAGCGAGTGCGACCGTGTCGGGCGGGCACTCCGAGTCGCTCGGCACGGTCGTCGCCCGGACGAGGGCCGAGGCGCTCTCGCCGGGGGCCAGCTCCAGGTCGGCGGGCGCCTCCGTGGCCTCCGACCCAGCCTGCGCGATCTGCTGGCCGCCTCCGTCGACGGACACCACGGAGGGGAAGCCGCCGATGGTGCACGACGTGCCGGCCGTGTTCGTGACGACGATCGGGACGTGGAACTGCCCCGCCCCGGCGTCGCCGGTACCGGTGGTGACCTGGACGTCAGCGGCCGTGCACGATGCGACACCGCCCTCCCCTCCCCCGGACCTCGTCAGGAGGACAACCACGACCACGAGCGCGACCGCGAGCACAGCGGCGGCGAGCGCCCAGAGCCACCACCGGGACGGGGCAGGGCGGGGCGCCGGCGCTGCAGGCACGTCGACGCGCAGGGTCTGACCGCGATCGCTGTACTCCTCCGGCGCCCGGCTCGCCGGGTAGGCGATCACCTTGAGGTGGTGCGTCCCGGGTGCGGCGTCCGCGATCTCGATATCCAGGACGTACTGCTCGGTCGCCCCGGGGCCCAGCTCCCGCAACGGCCGCTCGACGGTGGCTCTCGGACCCACGCCCGCCCCGGCGCCGGGCCCCGGCTGAGGCGCCTCGTAGACCCCGAGCACCACCCGCTCGGTCGAGGTCCCGCTGTTGGTCACCGACGCCGTGACAGCGCGGCGTCCGCCGGTGAGCAGGACGCTCGTCGCGGCCAGGCTCACACTGATGTCGCCCACGGGTGCCCCCTGTCGCTCGCCGTCAGTCCGAACCTAGCCGCGCAGGCTCGGCGCCGTGCGGAGGCAGCGCTGCACGTCTCGGGAGCGCCCCTGAGATCGGGCCGGTGCCGCTGCCCTTCTGGCTCCGACGGTGTGGACGCCACGCTCAGGGCCAGATGCCGCGCTCGAGCGTCACATGCGCAAGCCGCTCCAGGGCCTCGACCGTGGCCGCCGTCCGCAGGTCCGCGGTCAGGCCCGACTCCGCGCAGTCGGCCGGGAAGCTGCGCCAGCGGGCCACCACTCGGTCCGCGGCCCCGACCAGGTACTCGCGCAGGTGCACGTTCACCTCGTCCAGCGACCAGCTGTGGTTCTCGATGTTCTGGACCCATTCGAGATAGCTCACGGTGACGCCCCCGGCGTTGGCCAGGATGTCCGGCACCACCGGGACGCCACGGGCGTGCAGGATGTCGTCCGCCTCCGGGGTCACGGGCCGGTTCGCCCCCTCCAGCACGAGACGGGCCTGGACCGAGGCCGCGTTCCCGCTGTGGATCTGCCCGCCGAGCGCTGCGGGGACGAGGATGTCGCAGTCGAGGCCGAGCACATCCTCGTTGGTGACGTTGCGAGCGCCGGAGAAGCCCACCACCGCTCCCCCGCCGGCCTTGTGCGCATCCAGGAGATCCAGGTCCAGATGGGCGCCGTCCGTGGCGAGGACGCCTCCCGAGGAGTCGCTCACCGCGATGATCGCCGCCCCGCGGTCCCGGAAGGTCCGCGCAGCCGCCCGCCCGACGGCGCCGTAGCCCTGGATGGCGACACGCGCTCCCTCGATGCCGCCCAGGCCGGGGAGTCCACCCAGTTCCAGGAAGCGCTCGGCCACGTCGACACAACCGCGGCCGGTGGCTTCCTCTCGACCCTCGGACCCGCCGAGGTCCAACGGCTTGCCGGTGACCGCGGGCAGGTTGTTCTGGCCCGGGTGGAACTGGTCATAGGTGTCGAAGACCCACGCCATGGTCTGGGCGTCCGTGTACAGGTCCGGAGCGGGCACGTCCACGAAGGGCCCGATGTCGTCCCCCAGCTCGGAGATGTAGCGGCGCGTGAGCCGACGCTGCTCATCCACGCTCAGAGCCTTCGTGTCGCAGGCGATCCCGCCCTTGGCGCCACCGAACGGAATGCGTACGAGGGAGCACTTCCAGGTCATCAGGGCGGCCAGGGCGGTGGTCTCGGCCAGGGAGACATCCGGGTGGTAGCGGATCCCGCCCTTTCCCGGACCGAGGAGGCGGCTGTGCAGAACTCGGTAGCCGACGAAGTTCCGCACGGATCCGTCGTCCATCTGGATCGGCAGGTTCACGATGATCGAGCGACGTGCGAGGTGCAGGAAGTCGACCAGCCCCGGCTCGATGTGCGCCAGGTGAGCCCGCGCACGGGCAAACTGCGTATCGAGCATGCGCTGAGCCTTGCGCTCCGCGCCGGCCGTCGTCGTCTCCACGAAGCACCTCGTCAGGGAGGTTCGGTCGTCCCGTTCTCAGGATGGCACGACCAGGGTCCGCGCAGGTGAGCCTGATCACCCCGCCGCAAACCGCGGGCGGCGCTAGGCTCGGCCGCGCTCGCCACGGGTGCGCGCTTCGCGATGGGAGGACGCCCATGCCTCGACCGCCGTCAGTGCTGTTCCTGTGCGTCCACAACGCCGGCAAGTCCCAGATCGCGGCCGCCGTCATGCGTCAGGTGGCCGGGGACGCCGTCGAGGTCCACTCCGCCGGAACTCACCCCGATCCCCAGGTCCACGAGGAGTCCGCGCAGGCCGTCCTAGAAGTCGGCGCAGACATGTCCGCGCAGGTCCCCGCGCCGATCGACCCAGCCTTGCTGCACCGGGCCGACCGCGTCGTCATCCTGGGCGATGAGGCCCAGGTGGATCCCGTGGACGGCATGCGAGCCACCCTCGAGCGCTGGGTCGTGGTCGAGCCCGCCGACCGGGGGATCACGGGTCTGGAGCGCACGCGCCTGATCCGCGACGACATCGCCGCCCAGGTCCGGGCCCTGGCCCTCGAGCTCGTTCCGGGGGCAGACGCGCGCTGAAGGACGCCCTCAGCCGTCGCATCGACGTGCCGTTCGGAACGATCCTCAAGCGACTCGACTCGACTCGACTCGAACCGACTCGACTCGACTCGACGCCAGTGCTCCGGCGCCGGGATCTTGCGGCGCCTGACGGGCCGCCCGAGCCCAGCAGCGAGCTCGTCAGGCCTGCCCGGCCTTCTCCTCCTCCGTGGCCCGCCGCACCACGAGGCGGGTCCACGCACCCACGTAGATGCGGTCGCCCTCCCGAAGCTCCTGCCGGGTGCCGGGCGTCAGGGGCGTCGTCGGCAGCGGACCGCTGTCCTGCCCCACGTAGGTACCGTTCGACGACTGCAGGTCCTCGATCCACCATCGGCTGCCGTCGGTGCTGAGCTGGGCGTGCCGGCGACTGACCCCGTTGTCCGGGCTGCAGTCCACCTCTGGATGGATGTTCCGGCTCCGCGACGTCCGGCCGATGAGCACGCTGCGCACCGTGAGGGGGACAACCCGTGGCAGACCGGGGGAAGGGCACGGCTCGGCGTCTCGCTGCTCACCGTGCCAGTCCGGGTCCACCCAGGCCTCGACGACCCACTCCAGCGTCACGGGCGGTGCGAGCGGTACCGGGTCGGGCGTCATCGTCGCTCCCCTGGTCGCCGGCACCATACCGGCCCCGCCCGCTCCGACCCCGGCCCCGGCCGTCGGCGCAGGCGGGGCGGGCGCAGGCGCGGGCGATGCCGAAGCATCGCCGAGGTCCAACGATGACGCCGGCGCCGGGACCCGGGGCAAGGCCCCCGTCGTGAAGTCGTACCCGCAGGCCTCGCAGAACAGAGCGTCCGGCACGTTCTCGACGCCGCAGTTCACGCACGTCTGAGAAGACGCGGACGACGAGGCGCCCCCCGCGGAAGGCCCTGCCCCGGCCGACGGCGGTGCTGCGGCCGACGGCGGTGCTGCGGCCGACGGTGCGATGGTCGGGCCGGCACCGGCGCCCATCGGTGCACCGCAGGTGTCGCAGTAGTCGGTCGCGCTGCTCCGGTGCCCGTTGGGGCAGGTCGCCGTCGTCACTTGCGCACCCTGGAGGTCTTGGTGGAGGCGGTGTCGAGAGCCATCTCGTCGAGCCGGTCCACCTGCTTGCGAAGTCGCACCTTTCCGGTCCCGGGCTCGATGTCCACGACCTTGCGCAGCTTGGAGGTCGCCTCGTCGTTACCGGTCTCCGCCGCGAGCTGGACGGCTCGGCCGAGCTTGGACGTCGCCGTCGCGTCGTCGCCGACCGCCTTGGCGGCGAGCCCGTCCTGGATCGCCTCCGCGAGCTCCGTCTGGCCCGTGTAGTGCGCCACCTCGGGGTTGATCCGGGCACTCAGCGCATCATCGTTCGTCCACCGCGCCTTCACGAGCGCCTGGGCCTTGACGTCGTCGCCGACCGCGACCTGGACACGCGCGGCAAGTTGTTCCTGGCCGACCTGTCGCGCGCCACCGAGGCGGATGGCGACGTGGAAGTCGCGCGATTCGTTCCCCCAGCTGCCCGTCGGATACGCGCCGGTCAGAGCGTTGAGCTCGCGGCGCCGGCCGGAGAGGTCCTCGACCATCGGTGCGACCTGCCGCACGAACAGCACCTGCGCACTCTGGGGTGCCCAGACCCGGAGGTCCGCGGCCGCAACTCCCCGGCTCATCGCCGCCCGCATGAGGGTCGCGAACTCCGCCGCGATCTCGTCCGGAGTAGGGATGAGGTCCACGGTGCCCATGAGCGCCTGGGCGATGCGGCGCACCTCGCCGACCTCCCAGTCAGCGCCGACGCCCCGGCAGTCGCACTGGAACCGGCCGCTCGCCGCGGCGATCCGCCGAGTCAGGTCCGAGGGCGTCTCGTGCTGGTTCTTGCCGTCGGTCAGCAGGATCGCATGCCGCTGGGTCGCCGAGGGGACGGTGTCGAACACGGCCGCGGCAAGCTCGAGCCACGTGCCCATCGCCGTGCCGCCGTCAGCCCTGAAGCGGTTGATCTCGAACGCCGCCGCGGCCCGGGTCTGGGAAGACATCCGCGCCATCCAGACGCCGCGCGCATTGAGCGGGTAGGCGAGCCAGGCCTGGTGGTTCCCTGCGATGACCGCGAACCAGGTGCCGTCGAGGATCTGCTCGAGAGCGGCGATCGCAGCGTCGCGAGCCGCCCGCATCGCGCGCTCGCCCATCGACCCGGAGGTGTCCACGATGATGACCTCGGCGGCCTCACCGGAACCGGTCTGACCTGCCTGACCTGCACCTGAACAGGTGACCGTGACGATCGCGTGGACGTCGGTCCCCTCCGTGGCCAGGAACTCGTTCTGATAGACCTGCGCCGAGAACTCGGTCATCTCGGTCCTCCCCGTCTCCTGCGGCTCCGTCGATCTCGACTGCGCCTCGTGTGCACGGCCACGCTCGTCCCACTAGCCGTTCAGGCGAGCGAGCGCCACCGTGATGTTGTCACGCCCGCCCTGGGCGTTGGCCCAGTCGACGAGCGCGTTCGCCGTCGTGAGTGGCTCGCCCCCCGCGGCAGCGGCCGTCCGGCGGACGAGCGCCGCCAGGTCTCCCGGCTGGGAGGCGTAGTTCCACAGCCCGTCGGAGCACACCAGCAGCCAGCCGGGAGACTCGGCGACGAGCTGTGTCACGCGGGGCCGGTGATCCGGCGCGTCGACGCCGAGCCACCGAGTGATCGCGTGCGCCTGCGGGCCGGCCTCAGCCTGCGCTCGCGGCATCCCGGCGGCGATGAGCTCGGCCGCCCACGAGTCGTCCACCGTGAGGCCGACGGCCTCCCCCGTGTCCGGCAACCAGTACGCCCGGCTGTCCCCGACCACCCCCGCGACGATCTGCCTGCCCTCGAGCACCGCGGCCACGAAGGTGCACGACGGCGGGCTGTCGGCGTGCGTGGGCGGCGTCGCCGCGACCACGGCGAGGACCGCTGCATCGACGGCCTCGGCAAGGCGAGCGGTGAGGACCGCGACGAGGCCCCCCTCGGTATCGAGCCCGCGGGCCCGCGACCCCGCCAGCACCGCACGGGCAGCCTCTGCCGCGGCCAGGCTCGCGACGTCGGAGTCCCGGGCGGACGAGACGCCGTCGCACACGACCAGGACGGCTCTGCTGCCCGGCTGTGGATCGGCGGCCACGGCAAAGGCATCCTCGTTGCGCCGGTGCCGGATGCCTCGGTCGCTCACGGCGGCGACCCAGGAAGCGGCTTGCTCCGCGACGTGGTCGCGGCCAGTCGGGGCCTTCGCCCCACAGGTGGTGCAGTATCCGTCGGGGTCGATCTCACCGCCGCACTCGCGGCACGCCACCTGCGCAGGCCGCGTCGTCGCTGGAGGCGCTGCCTTCCGGACCGCAGGAGTGGTCCGCTCCGAGGCGCCGGTCGGCATCGGAGCAGTCGGCGTGGCCACCTCGGTCCGGGCCTCCAGGGTCAGGGGCAGCGCGCCGTGGGCCGCCCCGGTCTGGACCGCTGCTGCCTGACTCGCCGCCGTCCCGGCCGTCGTCGTCTCGACCGCGACGATCCCGGGCACGCCGGCCTCGGCCGCCACCGCCTGGGCTGCCCCCGGCACGGACACACCCGCGTCCGCCCGAGCCGCGGACCCGCTCGCGGCGTCGGACGCCGCGAGCGTCCCTGCAGCCGGCAGGTCCGCCCCGCACGCCTCGCAGAAGCGGGCGTCGGACTGGGCACTCTCGCCGCACGCGAGGCAGGTCCGCGACGAGCCGGCCGG
>JAHECE010000179.1 GCA_024641895.1 Actinomycetales bacterium | reverse complement strand
CGCTCGGCCTTGCGCCCGCGAGCCGCGGCTGTGACGGCTCGCCGCCCGAGCACGAGGACGGTCGCGAGCAAGAACGTCGGAGCGGCCGCAAGAGCGAGGGGCGCCGCACCCGTGGACACCGCGATCCAGGCCCAGGCGGACAGCGCCAGCAGCACCGACGTCAGGACGAGGCGGCGACGGGCGGCGGCCTGGCGCCGACGCGCCACCTCGTGGCGAACCGGGACGCGCTTCGACGCGACGGCCTCGCTCGGACGCTGCCCGGCAGACCCTCCGCCGGAACCACCCGCCGACGCCGACGCCGACGCCTGCGGCCGCTGCGCAAGCGCTGGCGCCGGGCGGGAGTTCGACTCGCGCTTGCCGTCCGGGTTCACCGGCTCAGCGGTGGCGGGGAGCGCGACGCGGGTGGTGGGCCGGTTCATGGCTGACACTTCCGTCCGGAGGCGAGGGCCGTGCAGGTAGGCACGCGGTGCACCGTCGTCGACCGGGGGACGAGAGCCGCCCCCCGGGGTACCCGCCGTTGCGAGGATCCGCAGGCCGCCCGAGAAGCGGTCGGCCATTCGCGAGTCGGCGACATCCTGCCGGCCACGGATCAGCTGGGGCATCAGGTACACGAGAAACAGCGTCACGATCCCGAGGACGACGTACCCCGAGATGTCCACGGCCTGACGTTATGAGGTGGACCGCGCAGTCGGGAGCACCCTGCGCGGCGTGTCGGCGATGCGCATGAAAAGGGCCTCCACCATGCTGCTTTGCGACCGTGCCGACGCTCGCCTCACCCAACGGCGCGGGCCCGCCGCCAGCGCTCCAGGAGACCTCCGGGAACCTCCTCGGCGTTGAGCGCGAAGACCCGGTGGTCCCGCCACGCCCCCGCGATGTGCAGGTACCGCGGGCGCCGTCCCTCGTCCCGGAAGCCGAGCTTCTCGACCACGCGCAGGCTCGGCGCATTCTCCGGTCGGATCGCCACCTCGATGCGGTGCAGCCCGCCCCTGAACCAGGCGTGGTCCGCTGCGAGCGCGACCGCCGTCGGGGCAATCCCCCGGCCCGCGACCTCGCGCGCGACCCAGTAGCCGATCGAGGCCGAGCGCAAAGAGCCGTAGACGATCCCGGTGACCGTGAGCTGACCGACCAGGACACCGTCGTACTCGATCGCGAACGGCATCGCCCGGCCGGCCCGCGCCTCACGCTGCAGATCCGCCACGAACACGGCGAACGACGCCGGCGGCTGGGCGAGCGGATCTGGGCTCGTGGCCTCCCACGGCTCGAGCCAGGCCGCGTTGGCCAGCCGGGTCGAGTGCCAAGCCCGGCGGTCCCGACGACGCAGCGGCCGCAGCCGGACCGACCCCTCGGCCAGCGTGGCGGGCCAGGCGGTCACGAATCGATGACCAGACAGGTGAGCTCGTCGCCGAGCGAAACCCGCTCGGCCTCTTCCGGCACCAAGGCGAGCGCGTCGGCCCGAGCGAGGGCGCTCAGCGTCGGCACCTCGGGGTCGCCCGTCGGCTCGAAGCGGTACCCGTCCGCCGGCGAGCCGGTCAACCTGCCTGGTACGACGTCGCGGCGCCCGGCCACGGAGGACCACGGACGCCGGCTCGACGCCGTGAGCGACGCCCGGTGCCGCTCGGTCTCCGCCGCTAGCACCCCCAGCACCGGACGACCGAAGATCTCGAACGCGATCTGGGCGGCGACCGGGTTCCCCGGGAACGCGAGCACGGGCACGCCGTCCCCGATAGTGCCGACACCGAACCGACCGCCCGGCGAGATCGCGACGTCGCTGAAGCGCATCTGCCCGAGCAGGCTGAGCACGTCCGGAACGGTGTCCTCGTGTCCGTCGCTCAAGCCGCCGGTAAGGACGAGCAGGTCAGCCCGCACCATCTGGTCCTCGACCGCTTCGCGCAGCCGGGCGCGGGCGTCGGGGACGGCGGACACCCGGTAGGCGGTGACGCCGCAGTCCTGGGCCGCACCGGCGAGGGCGTGCCCGTTGGCGTCGAACGTTCCCCCGTCCCGCGGCCGGCGACCGGCTTCGACGAGGTCGCTGCCGACCGGCACGACGACGACGCGGGGACGCGGGTGCACCGGGACCCGGCCGAACCCAGCTCCCGCAAGCAGCGCGATCTGCCGCGGCCCGAGCCTCGTGCGTGCGGGAAGGACGACCTCCCCTGCGCGGACGTCCTCGCCTCGGTGGCGGACGTGCTCGCCCGCCACCGGAGGTCGGAACAGGGCCACCTGAGCGAGCCCCAGGTCGGTCTCGTCGAGAGGGACGACGGCGTCCGCGTCGATCGGCAGCAGGCAGCCGCTCGCGATGCGCACCGCCGTGCCGGCCACGAGCGCACCGGGCTCGGAGGTTCCGGCGCTGAGGTCGTCGAGGACGCGGAGCCGACCGTCCGGAGAGACCCGGCTGCCGCGCAGCTCCCGGGTGTCGACCGCATAGCCGTCGACGGCGGCAAGGTCGGCCGGCGGCAGGTCGCGCGGGGCGATCGCGTCCTCGGCGAGCAAGCAGCCCAGGGCGTCGTGCAGCACCACGTCGAGGACCTGCAGCGGCCGGACGACCTCGAGGCAGGCGGCGAGGTGAGCCTCCACCGACGTCGTCCGGTTGCCCCGCCATGCGGACCCGTCCGCCGCCCTCGGGAACCCTGTGTCGCTCACGGCCAGCGCTGGCGCGGTGTCGGGCATGCCGGAAGGGTAACCACCGAGCCCGCCGGAATCGGTCGGCGAGGGGCATGGCGCGCTTGAGGAGAGGTTTGCGAGACTGTCCCCATGGTCTCGACGGCGAGAACACTGCCCGACGTCGCCGCACTCGACGTGCCCGATGCGAAGCAGGAGCTGCGCACGTATCTGAGGCATGCGCGGCGGCAGCGATCCCTGCGGGAGTGCGCCGAGCTCGCCGAGGAGTTCGCGGAGACGGCGCTCGAGGTGGTCGGCGGGGCCGAGTGCGTCTCTGCGTACGTGTCACGACCGAACGAGCCCGGGACGGGGCCGCTGCTGGCCGCCCTGCACCGCAACGGCGTCCGGGTGCTGCTGCCCGTCCTCGGGACCGCGCTGGCCCGGGAGTGGGCCGAGTACCAGGGCGCGGCCGACCTCTCGATCCGCGCGCCCGGACGGCCACCCGAGCCCTCAGGACCTTCCTCGGGACCCGATGTGCTCGAGCAGGCCGACGTCGTGTTCACGCCGGCGCTTGCCGTCGACAGTGCCGGTTACCGGCTGGGCCAGGGCGCCGGCTGGTACGACAGGGCGCTCGCGCACGTGCGCCCCGGCGCTCTGGTGATCTGCGCCGTCTACGACGACGAGTTCGTCGAGGGCACGCTGCCCCGAGACGAGCACGACGTCCCGGTCCAGGCCGTCATCACACCGACCCGCTGGTGGCGCGTGACCTGACCGCCGCCCGTCCAGCCCCCGTCGAACGCATCGTCTCTCGGCTCCAGCGGTCTTCACGACCGAGCAATGATGCGTTCGGCAACGGTGGGGGCGACCGGTCGGCGCAGTGGTGAGCGACCGCCTCAGTCCAGCGGCTGGAGCCTGCGGGTGTCGGTCGTCGCCTCGCGCACGGCGTCCGGCGAAAACGGCCACGGGTAGGAACGGCCCTGCGCCCATGCCTTGAGCTGGTCGGTGTAGTGCACGGAGCCCGGGTGCCCTGAGATGCCCGTCAGGTTGACCCAGGTGGAGGCGTCGAGGTCGCCCAGGTCCACGACCATCCGCATCGAGGGCAGAGACGAGACCGTGAACATCGGGTGACCGTCCTCCCAGATCCGCGCGTCCCACGCAGTGGCGTCGACGTGGCCCGATCCGCCGTCGACGGCGATCGGTCGCGGGTTGGCGAGCAGGTTGACGGGGGCGGGCACGCGCGTGCCGCCGAGCACCGGGTGCTCGAGCTCGACCTTGTGCAGCATCGACCACTCCCAGCGGGACGGGTCCTTGCCGAGCCGCACGGTGAGCTGCAGGCGGGCGTCCGTCACGGCCTGGAGCAGCACCTCGTCACGACTCTCGACGACGTTGATCGTGCTGCGATCGTCCCACCAGGGGTTCTGCGGATCGTCGATGAGGTCCGCGACCATCTGGATCCACCGGCTGTCGCCGTCGGGCTCGAAGCCCTCCGGCATGTCGTCCCAGAAGGTCAGCTGGAGGAGGTTGCCCCACACCGACGCGAAGTACGCGGCCGCCGCCGAGTCCGCCGCCTGCTCCGAGTCCCACCCGCGGAGCAGGTCGACCCCCTGCCTGACGAAGTCGTCCTCGACGTCGAGGTCCAGCAGGTACGGCACCAGCAGCTGGGCGGTCGGGTTCACGACGTCGTTCTGGATCCGCTCGCTCGTCTCGACGGTCATCGGCGTTCCCGCCTTGGCCAGCCCCTCGATGAGCTCACCGATGCGCTGGGAGCGGTAACCGGCGTCCCATTCGTGACCCAGCGCCGGTCCGTCACCTTCGGGCAGGACGGCCTGGTTGGCCGCGACGAGGTATCCCCGCTCCGGGTTACGGGTCCGCGGAAGGTCCTGGGGGGCCACGAAACCCGCCCAGTCGTAGCTCGACTCCCATCCCGGGCGGGGCCAGGTGCCGTCCGAGGGCACCTGCGCGCCCGCGATCCTCGACCGCTGGGGGATCTGGCCGGCGGCCTCGTAGCCGATGTCGCCGCCCGTCGTCGCGTAGACGATGTTGAAGGTCGGCGCCCCGAACATCGCCGCTGCAGCCGTGACGTCGTCAGGGGTCTTCGCGACGTCGAGCGCCAGAATCCCCTCCAGCGTGCGGCCCGGTGCGAGGGCCGCGGAGGAGATCGCGACCGCGAATCCGCGAAGCCCGACGCCGGGGGCGTCGTCCGGCACGGGTGCCAGGCGAACGGACCGGAGCTCCGGCAGCACGTCGGAGAGGATCGGCCCGTGTGACGTCTCGGCGATGTCGAGCCGAACGTCCGCACCCCCGTTGACCTTGATGGTCTCGGTGCGACGGTCGAGCTCGACCCGCAGTCCGTCCCGCTCGTAGGTCCCGTCGTCGAAGACCCGCTCGAGGAAGAGGTCCGTCACGTCGGCGGGCAGACTCGTCAGCCCCCAGGCGACGTCGGCATTGTGACCGCTCAGCACGCCGGGCAGGCCGGCGAACCCGAAGCCCGCGGCGTCGAACGGACAGAGCTGCTGGATGTCCCGGCAGTGCAGGCCCACCTGGTACCAGGGCCCCGGCACGGTGGCACCGAGATGCGGGTCGACGGCGAGCAGCGGCGCTCCGCTCGCCGTGAGGTCGCCCGAGACGACGAAGGAGTTCGACCCGATGCCCGCGCCTTGGCCCACGAGCTCGGGGACGGCG
>JAHECE010000015.1 GCA_024641895.1 Actinomycetales bacterium | reverse complement strand
AGTCCTTGGACACACAACCATGCAAGCGTGTTGGAGTCCGTTCGGCGACGTCAATCGGCAACGGCTCGTCGCTGACCAGCTCATCGCCACTGCCTTGATCCGCCACCGCACAAGGTGCGACGCCCGGGACGCGGCGTTACCGTCGAGTCGTGAGGAAGCCACGCCGCGCCGGCGCGATGGCCGGCGCGTTCGCGCTGATGTTGGTGGCGGGTTGCGCGTCAACGACCGCGCCTACGACGAGGCCGGCGCGCGCGCCATCCGGAGCGCGGCGGTGCCAGATGGCCTGCCCACGACCTCGGGCGCTCCCACCGGCTTCGGCATCTACGGTGACGTGGAGGATGTCGACCTGGCTGATCACGTAGTGGGGCTATGGTCCTCCGGGCAGTCCGGCTCATGTCCTGGCTGGCTCGGCTCGGTGGACAGCAACAGCGGGACGGTCACGCTCGTGCAGGTCGAGGACCTCCAAGGCTTCGACCTATGCACGGACGACTACAACGCGTACTCGCAGGTCGTCGTGCTCAACCGTGGCCAGGTCCCGCCCCCGGAAACACTCCCCGTCGACGGCCAGCTCACCTTCGCGATGGTCACCGACGCCGTGCCGCTGCCTGGCAGCGGGCCGACGTTGCGTGCGGTGATCACACCGTTCACCGAGTGAGAGCGCCAGGACGCTAGCGGCGGCGAGAACGAGCGAGCACAGCCTGGGCGAGGCGACCTCAGCCCATCACCGATGGACTTGGCGACGCGGCCGCGGTCGCACCCTCGAACACCAGGGGCTCGCACCTCTCGAGATCCGGGACCGGAACCCCTCGAAATCAGGGACTCGCTGGCTGCGAAAAAGGGAGTTCCCGATACGCTGGCGCTGTGGACCCTCACCAGGACCTGATCGAACGACGCATGGTGGACGTCGCGCTCGCCCGCTTGGCGGACGAGCCCGTGATCCTGCTCGAGGGCCCGAGGACGGTCGGCAAGTCGACGACTCTCCACGAGCTCGCCAGACGTCTCGGCGGCGAGGTCCTCGATCTGGACGATCCCGCAACCCGCGACGCGGTGCTTGCTGACCCCGCGACCATGATTGAGGGCAGCGGCCTGGTCTGCATCGACGAGTACCAGCACGCCCCGACCGTCCTCGACGCGATCAAGGCACGGCTCAACAGGTCCACGCGCCCCGGGCAGTTCCTCCTGACCGGCTCTGCCCGCCACGAGTCTCTCCCCGCTGCCGCACAGGCCCTCACCGGACGCCTGCACCGCATGACTGTCCACCCCCTCGCCCAGGCCGAGCTCGAGGGCACCCGACCCGATCTGCTGACCCAGTTGTTCACCGCGTCGGCACAAGCCGGCGCGGGCGGCGCATCAACCACCGCACGGCAGGACTACCTCGAACGCCTCGCGCGCGGCGGCTTCCCGCTCGCCCTGGCACGACGTACCGAGCCGGCACGCCACCGTTGGTTCGACGACTACGTCCGCCTGACGCTGGAGCGCGACGTGCGGGAGCTGAGCAAGGTTCGTCAGGCTCGCGCTCTGCCCGTTCTCCTCGAACGCCTCGCGGGTCAGACCGGGCAGGTACTCAACGCGACGGCCGCGGCCAACGCCGCGGGGATCGACCCTCATACCGCCCGCGACTACATCCGGCTCCTGGAGAGTGTCTTCCTGATCCAGCTGCTCCCTGCCTGGGGGACGACCCTGACGAGCCGATCCGCGAGTGCACCCAAGGTCCACGTCCTCGACTCCGGCGTCGCCGCCCGGCTCCTGCGGCTCACGCCGGACAAGCTCGCCCGCCGCGACCCGACATCTCTGACCCAGCTGGGTCACCTCCTGGAGACGTTCGTCGTGGCCGAGCTCCTCAAGGAAGCGTCGTGGATGGACGGGATCGCGGGGGTGGGCCACTGGCGCACCTACGACGGCGTGGAAGTCGACCTCGTCGTCGAGCGCGACGACGGCGCACTCGTGGCATTCGAGGTCAAGGCCGCCGGCCGCGTGCCCGGCGACGACTTCCGCGGCCTGCGCAAGCTCCGCGACACGCTTGGCGACGCCTTCCTCGCCGGCGTTGTGCTCTACACGGGCACGCGCGGCTACAGCTACGAGGACCGGCTGCACGTGATCCCCATCGACCAGCTCTGGACGGCCGGTGAACCAAACCGACGCGGCTAGGAGCGCACTCCAAGTGCATGCCAGAAGCGTTGGGGCCGGCAGTCGCGCCGACCTGGATGACAGCCGTGAACGCCGTCACCCCGGGCTCATCGATCGAAACGCCCAACGAGCGACCACAGCCTGGGCGGCGCGACCTCAGCCCATCACGGAGGACTTGGCAGACGCGTCCCGGTCTCATCGTCGAGCACCAGTGGTGCATCGGCGCCGTCGGACAGGCCTCGGGGCGCTGCCCGGCCATGCGGAACACCCCTGACCCAAGACCTGCTCAAGAGTCTTGCAGCCCGGGTCGACGAGGTCAGCGCAACTGGCCGCGGGAAAGGCCCGTGACCCCTTCTCAGGGGCGGGAGGTGCACACGCGCAGGCCGAGGATCTCGAAGGTCGCGCCCGGGGAAGCCTTGCCACGGTAGGTGGCCTTGAGGTGGCCGGGCGCGTTGGCGTAGCAGCCTCCGCGGATCAGCCGAGGCTCCGACCCCCGCAGGTCCACCGAGACGAGGGCGCCGTCGGGGTCGTCGTACCGGGAGGCCGTCCACTCCCAGACGTTGCCGCTCATGTCGAGCAGCCCATAGGGGGACGCGCCCTCGGGGAACGAACCGACCGGGCTCGTTCCGGCCAGACCCGAGTGCTTTCCGTTGCCGCACTCGGGGCGAAACGCGGGCCCGTAAGGGTAGGCGTCCCTGCCGTCGCCTCGTGCAGCCTTCTCCCACTCGCGGTCGGTGGGCAGTCGGACCGGCCAGTCGAGGACCCGGTCGAGGTCCGTGGGCCCGCCGGCGCGGGCGGAGGCCCACCGGCAGAACGCGACTGCAGCGAACCAGCTGACGCCGTCCTGCGGCCGGTCCGGGCCCGGGAACGTCGCCGGACTCACGCGGCGGCCCTCGTCCGGCACCGCCAGCCCCTCGAACCAGCGATCCACGCCGGGCTCCTCGGCGAAGGCCGCGAACTGTCTCTGCGTCAGCGGCGTGCGAGCGATGCGGAACGCTGGTGTCGTCACCAATCGGTTGCGGTAGCGGCCGGGCCCAGCGGCGACGTCCACCCAGTCGATCACCCGGACCACGTTAGCGCGCCCCGCCCGCGTACCCAAGACCGGCGAGTCACCGACTGTGGCGGGGGCGGTCCCGTCAGCGCGGAGCGAGATGATCTCGATCTCGTCGGTCCTCACGTTGTCGACCCGGCCGGCGTTCTTGGCGAGGCGCTGTCCGAGGCGCCCGGGTCGTGCGCGCCGGCAGACCGAGCGGGCTCGACCGAGTGGGCTGTCAGCCGCCCAGCAGATCGCCGACCGCACGCAGGCCATTTCTGGAAGGACGGCGGCGACGGGCTCTGCCAGCATCCTGCCCTTGGGGAGAGAAGCGTCCGCCACCCGCGAGTGTGATCGGGGACCTGGACCTGCCCCCCGCGGGCATCGCCCACGGGGATCATCGGCACATGGACTCACCCGTTCAGGTCACCGGGCCGCTGGCCTATCACGGCGAGGGGCCGGTCTGGTCACCGTCGTGGGGAGGGCTCCGGTGGGTGGACATGCTCGCCGGCGACCTGCTGACACTGCGCTCCGACGGCTCGGTGGCGAGGCTCCACGTCGGCGACGTCGCCGCGTTCGTCCGCCCCCGGACCGGCGGAGGCTACGTCGTGGGCCTCGAACGCGGTCTCGGTCTCGCCGACGGACCCGACGAAACG
This sequence comes from Actinomycetales bacterium, assembly GCA_024641895.1. Classification (GTDB taxonomy): domain Bacteria; phylum Actinomycetota; class Actinomycetes; order Actinomycetales; family JAHECE01; genus JAHECE01. The sequence continues at coordinate 16,659 of JAHECE010000015.1, read as the reverse complement.
CCCACGGCATTGCCACCGATGTGGTCCGATCCCCGCGTCCGGATGAACGACGCAGGCTGCGACGCCGCCGGGAACCTCTACGCCGGTTCCATGGCCTACGACCAGGAACTCGGCGCGGGCGCCCTGTACCGGGTCACGCCCCGCGGCGACGTCACCACCGTGCTGCCGGCCGTGACGGTGTCGAACGGGATCGACTTCTCCCCGGACGGCGCGCACGCCTATTACAACGACACCCAGACCGGGTACACCGAGATCTTCGACGTCGTCGACGGGGAGCTCACGCACCGGCGACCCTTCCACTCGGCCGACGGGGCGTGGCCGGACGGACTCACCGTCGACTCCGCCGGCAACGTCTGGGTAGCGCTGAACGGCGTGGGTCGCGTGCGCTGCTACTCCCCGCGTGCGCAGATCCTCGTCGACGTCGACCTCCCGGTACGACTCGTGACGGCCTGCACCCTCGGCGGGATCGACCTGCGAGACCTCTACATCACCACCTCGCGGGAGAACCTCGCCGACCCCGAACCAGCGGCCGGCGCGCTGTTCCGGATGCGCGTCGACATACCCGGCAGACCCGTCCTTCCCTTCGCCTGCTGAGGGCATCGAAGACCCCGCCGCCCACCGCCAGTGCCCGCTCAGTCGGGTGTCGCGACCGTTGCGGTTGTCGTCTCCGCTTCGAGGGTGGCGGCCCAGGACGCGAGAAGAGTGAGGTTGTCGGCCGTCGGACTGCCGGGGTCGGCGGTGTAGACGAGCATGGTCAGGCCAGGGTCCGCGGGCAGCTGCAGCGTGTCGTACACGAGTTCCAGGCGCCCGACGACGGGGTGGTGCACCACCTTGCGCCCGGTGCGGTGCAGGCGGACGTTGTGCGCGGCCCAGCGCGTCCGGAACTCCTCGCTGCGGGTGGACAGCTCACCGACGAGATCGGTCAGCGCCTTGTCGTAAGGGTTGCGGCCGGCAAAGCCGCGCAGGATGCCGACGGTGTCGTCCGCGGCGCGCTCCCAGTCGTCCCAGAAGTCCCGCGCCGCGGGATCGAGGAAGGTGAACCGGGCGTTGTTCGCGGGGCGGACCGGGTCGCGGAACGTCGGGGCGTACAACGCCCGCCCGAGACGGTTGGTCGCCAGGAGGTCGAGGCGGTCGTTGCGCACCGCGGCGGGAGCCCCGGTCATCGCATCGAGGACGGCCTGGATGCTCGGCCGCACCCGGGTGGGTGCGGCCCGCCGGCGCGCCGTCGCCGGGGACGTGCCGGCGGCGCGGGCGAGGTTGCGCAGGTGCACCCGCTCTGCCTCGTCGAGCTGCAACGCGGACGCCAACGACGCCAGGACGGAGTCGGAGACCCCGGCGAGGTTCCCGCGCTCGAGCCGCGTGTAGTAGTCGACCGAGACCCCGGCGAGCATCGCGACCTCCTCGCGGCGCAGACCCGGCACGCGCCGGTTGGTGCCGTAGGCGGGTAGCCCGGCCTCCTGCGGCGTGATCCTGGCCCGCCGCGAGGCCAGGAAGTCCTTGATCTCGTCCCGGTTGTCCATGCCCACGACGGTACGGCCGTGTCGGCCGCTGAGGCAGGCCCTGGCAGTACCTGGATCAGCAGGGCCTTCCTCGACGACGGCGCGGGCGAGAACCTGGACTCAGGCAAGGCCGGGGCGTGACCGCAGGCGTCACCCGGCCGCCGCCGTCGCCCGAAGCGGTGACCGACTTCCCGTCCGTCACCGCGTCCCGCTCGACCAGCACCGATAGAGAACTCGACCAGCACCGACAGAGAAGAGAAGCGCGATGCACACCCGCACCCTCGGCCAGGGCCTTCAGGTCTCGGCCATCGGCCTCGGCGCCATGGGCATGTCCCAGAGCTACGGGCCCAACCCCGGCGACCGCGACGACATGATCCGCGTGCTGCGGGGCGCCGTCGAGCGCGGCGTCACCTTGATCGACACCGCCGAGGTCTACGGCCCGTTCGTCAACGAAGAGCTCGTCGGAGAGGCCCTGGCCCCGGTGCGCGACCGGGTCGTCATCGCCACGAAGTTCGGGTTCCGCTTCGAGGACGGACGACCTGCGGGCCTGAGCAGCCGACCCGAGGACATCGTCAAAGCCGCCGACGGCTCGCTGCGCCGCCTCGGCATCGAGACGATCGACCTGTACTACCAGCACCGCGTCGACCCCCAGGTACCCATCGAGGACGTCGCAGGGACCGTCAAGGAGCTCGTCGCAGCGGGCAAGGTCCGCCACTTCGGGCTGTCCGAGGCCGGCGCCGCCACGATCCGACGCGCCCACGCCGTCCACCCCGTCACCGCGGTCCAGTCCGAGTACTCCCTATGGACCCGGGACCCCGAGCCCGAAGTCCTGCCGACCCTCGCGGAGCTGCGGATCGGCCTCGTCCCGTTCAGCCCGCTCGGCAAGGGCTTCCTGACCGGCACCGTCGATCCCACCACCACCTTCACCGCCGGGGACATCCGCGCCACGATCCCGAGGTTCACCCCCGAGAACCGAGACGCGAACCAGGCCATCGTCGAGCACGTCCGGGCCCTGGCCGCCGCCAAGGGCGCCACCCCAGGGCAGGTCGCCCTGGCCTGGCTCCTGGCTCAGCAACCGTGGATCGTGCCCATCCCCGGCACCCGGCGCCTCGAACGCGTCGAGGAGAACCTCGCCGCCACCGGCCTCGCGCTCTCCGCGGACGAGGTCGCCGTCCTCAACACCCTCACCACAGACATCGGCGTCCAGGGCAACCGCTACAACGACGCCGGCCTCGCGATGGTCGGCCTCTGACGATGCGAGCGACAGTGATGTACGGAGCCGGCGACGTGCGGGTGGTGGACGTGCCGGACCCTGTGCTGCGGGAGCCCACGCGACGACGCCCGGCGGCACGGGGTGAACCTCCAAGCGGGAGTGGAGGGACGAGCGGCGGTCGTGGCGGCTCGTCGACGACCCCGTCAGCGGGAGGACGCCTCCGCGTCAACGCCGCGCACCAGCTCGGCGGCGCTTGACCCACCCCACCGAAGGGACCCCCACCATGACCACCTGGACCGCCCAGGACCTCGCCCGCGTCGGCGACGCGCAGGAGCTAGAGCTCGCCTCGAGGCGACCGGACGGCACCCTGCGCCGCTACATCACCATGTGGGTCGTGCGCGCCGGAGACGACCTGTACGTCCGCTCGGCCTACGGGCCGGACAACCCCTGGTTCCGCCGGGCCACGGCCAGTGGCACCGGACGCATCCGCGCGGGCGGCATCGAACGAGACGTGACGTTCGCCACGGCGCACGCTGCGGCCCACGACGCGATCGATGCCGCGTACCACGCCAAGTACGACCGGTACGGGCCGCGCATCGTCGGCAGCGTCGTCGGACCGGACGTCTACGACGTCACCATCCGCCTCCTCCCACGAAACGCCGCCTGAGGGAACCTCCCAGCAACGCCGTCTCGACCGCGCCAGTCCGCTCTCGACGCCAGGCTTCGGCGAGACCGGCCACGAGGTGTCGTCACGAGGTGCGAATGTGTAGCGTTACAGTCGTGGCGTGGGACACGCCGATCGACACCTGTGGGCCGTCCGGAATGTCCCGGGCACCCTCGCAACCGGCGCACCTGCCCTCCTCGCGACTGGGCGGTACGCCGCCGGCCGCAGGCCTCGGTGGTGCGGGTGACGGGCGCGCGGCTGAAAGACGTCGCTGAGAGAGCAGGCGTTTCCCTGACCACGGCGTCGATCATTCTCCGCCGCCAACCCGGAGCGCGGGTAACGACGAGCACGCGCGAACGCGTCGACCGCGCGGCCCTCGATCTCGGCTACCGGCCCCCGGCCCGGCATCCTGCCTCGCGGCTGACCGGCGTGGTGCTCGACTCCGGTCGTCGAGACGTCGAGGCCGAGTTCCTGCTGTACCTGACGGAGGAGCTCCATCGGATCGGGTCCCTGCCCGTGGTCCTCCCGGTGACAGGCGCTCAGGACCAGGCCTGTTCCGCAGCCGCGGCGGCCACGTCCTCGCTGCTGGAAGGACTCGTCGTGGTGCGTGCGCCGGGGTCCGCCCTTGCGGCGCCGGAGGGCGTCGGAGGAACGAGGAGGGTCCTCGTCGAGCTCGAGCCGCACCTGCGGCGTCGAACCGGGAACGATCACCCGACCGTGGTGCCCGACGACGTCGCCGCCGCTCGTCGCGTCGCGGCCGAAGCCCGGCGACAGGGCCACGAACGCGCCGTCGTCGTCGCGGAGATCTCGACGGTCGCGGTGGCGGAGTGCTGGGTACAGGGCCTTGGCGCGTTGGTGGCCGGTTCCGCGGAGCCGATCGTCGTGCACGACCGCGACGGATACCAGGTGTCGACCGAGCAGCCCGACCTCGGGTCGCCCGGAGCAACGGTGATGGTGTGCATGGACTCCTCGTCGGCCGCGGTGGGAGCCGCGCTGGCTGAGTCTCGCGGACTCGTCGTCGGCAGGGACATCACGATCGTCGCGCGCACCGCCGGCCCGGTCGACCTCGGCTGTGCCCCGGTCTCATGGGTTCCGATTCCGTTGCGTGACATCGCGCGCACCGCCGTCCGGTTGCTCCACGATGGCGCGGCGATCTCTCGCGGCGACGGCGCCTCGGTCGTCAGCGTGCCCTACGACCTGAAGCCCGGTCCGTCGATCCCGCCGCGGCCGGGGGCGAGCCGGGCATCCGTTGACTTCTCCGATGCGCGCTGGCCCGTCGCCTAGGTGTGATGTCCGCACATCAGGCCGGCTGCCCACCCACGCGAGAGGCGTCGACGCGACGCCGGTGTCGCGAACGGTTCGAGCCGCGTCAGTCCTGGTCCGGTGAGCCGAGATGGGCGCCTGTCGGGACTGCGGCGGGTTGGCCGGGGTCGTTGAGCTCGGCGTTGCCGGTGACGACGACGCCGGCGCCGAAGGTCCAGTCGCCGCGGACCTTCAGGCCGGTGGCGTGACGTAGTGAAGGGGTGCCCTCGAGGAAGCGGGCGTCGAAGTCGGGCACGAGCTTGTAGTGCTTCGTGTCGAGGTCGATCAGGGGTGCTTTCTCCACGGCCAGGCGCAACGTGTTCTCGGGCGTGAGCTCGTAGGCGTCCGAGCGCAGGAGCAGCAGGTCGTTCGTGGTCTTCACGGGCAGGAACCGCTCGCGGCCCACGACGATGGCCTGGGCACCCTCGAAGACCTCGATCGCGGCGCCCATCGCGGTCTCGATCTGGAACACCTCCGGTGACGTGGAGTCCGTGGGGTCCACCGTCTTGGTGTTACGGATCAACGGCAGGCCCAGCACCGCACCGCGCTCGACCAGGGCCGCGTGCAGCTTCTCCAGGTCGAACCACAAGTTGTTCGTGTGGAAGTACGGGTGGCGGTGCTCATCGGTGAAGTAGTCCATCTCCTCCGGCGCCGTCTGCGCGGTGTCGCGCAGGATCAGGCGCCCGTCGGAGGTCCGGATCGCCAGGTGACCACCCTTGCGGTCCGCGGCCGTGCGACGGCACAGCTCCGCGGCGTACGGGGCACCCGAGGCCGCGAACCAGCCCGCGATCCGCGGGTCAGGGGCCGCGCCGAGGTTGTCGGAGTTCGACGTCGAGGCGTACTTGTACCCCGCGGCGAGGAGCTTCTCGAGCACCCCGGAGGTCAACAGCGCGGTGTAGATGTCCCCGTGGCCGGGCGGGCACCACTCCAGCTCGGGGTCCGCGGGCCACTGGACCGGGGTCAGGTCCGAGACGAGGAGCTTGGGCTCCTTGTTCTGGATGAAGTCCAGCGGCAGGCCCTGCACCGCGATGTCCGGGTGCGCCCCCAGGGCGGCCAGGGAGTCCTCCCGGGTGCGGAAGGAGTTCATCAGCACCAGCGGCAGGGTGACCCCGTACTGCTCGCGCACGTGGCGCACCTGAGCCACGATCAGATCCAGGAACGTCTTGCCGTCACGCACCGGCAGCAGCGACTTGGCCTTGTCCATGCCCATCGAGGTGCCCAGCCCACCGTTGAGCTTGATCACCACGGTCTTGGACAGAGCCGCCCGGGCCGCGTCCTCTCCGACGGAGACCTCCTCGAGCTTGGGCGGGTCCAGCAACGGGGTGATCGTGTCCTCCCGGATCAGACCCGTCTCGCCGGCCTCCAACGCCCGGTAGTAGTGCGAGAACACATCGATCGCACTCTCAGCCACCCCACCGGCGCGCATCTTCTCCTGCGCCGACCCAAGACCCTCAACACTCATGCGTCAGACCGCCTTCGCGCGTAGGAGGACGAGCTGGTCGCTGTCCAGGAGCGGGGACTGGATGCCGATCTCGCCCAGCAGCCGGCCGGGCAGCGTCACACCGTCGGGGCCCCACCCTGGGGGGAACCGCTTCGCTGCCGCGTCACCCGGCGCCTGGGCGGTGACCCGGTAGGTCTGGGCGGGGTCCAGGCCGGGCAGCGTGACCCGGCCGGGAGGCCAGTCGAGGGTCTGGTCGAGCGCGGAGAGCCGGTACAGGGCGTCGGACCTGTCCTGGGCGACGACGCCCTCGAGCTGGAGCGCTGGGTTGGCCAGGTCCGCATGCACGACGTCACCGGTGTGCAGGAGGCCGCGCACCTCCTTGTGGAAGGCGATCCAGGAGGCCAGCGCCGCGAAGTCCGTCTCGGACGCCGTGGTGAGGTCCCACTCCACGCCCATGTGCCCCCACATCGCGGTCCCGGCCCGGAAGGACAGGACGTGCGAGCGGGTGGTCGAGTGGTCCGCACCCGAGCCGACGTGGGTGCCCATGATCTCGGGGGGCAGTGTGAGGCCGGTCCAACGGACCATCCGGTGGCGCTCGTGCGCGTCGATGCAGTCCGAGACCCAGACGCGGTCGGTGTGCTCGATGATGCCCAGGTCGACCCGTCCGCCGCCACCGCAGCAGGACTCGATCTCCAGGCCGGGGTGCAGGCCCTTGAGCTCGGCCATGAGCCTGTACACGGCCTCCGCCTGGACGTGGACGCCCGGGGTGCCGTCCGGGGAGTGGCCCGCGTCGACGAGCGCCCGGTTGTGGTCCCACTTGATGTACGCGATGTCGTACTCGCCCACCAGGGAGGACATCCGCTCGAGCATGTAGGCGTACGCCTCGGGGTGGCCGAGGTCGAGGATGTGCTGGTAGCGGGACGCGATGCCCGGCCCGTGGTCGGTGCCGAAGATCCACTCCGGGTGCGCCCGCGCGAGGTCGGAGTCCAGGTTGATCATCTCGGGCTCGAACCAGAGGCCGAACTCCATCCCGAGCTCGTGCACCCGGTCCACCAAGGGCCCCAGGCCGTCGGGCCAGACGCCCTCGTCGACGTACCAGTCGCCCAGGCCTGCCCGGTCGTCGCGGCGGTGGCGGAACCACCCGTCGTCGAGCACGTACCGCTCGATGCCGAGCTCCGCGGCGCGCTCGGCAAGAGCCAGGAGCTTGTCCAGGCGCATGTCGAAGTACACGGCCTCCCACGTGTTCAGCAGCACCGGCCGCGGCCGGGAGGGGTGCTGGGGGCGGGCCCGCAGGAACCGGTGGAAGCGGTGCGAGAACTCGTCCAGCCCCTCACCCCAGGACCCGTAAAGCCAGGGCGATGAGTACGACTCCCCCTGGGCGAGGCGCACCTCACCGCGCAGCAACAGCTCACCACCACGCAGGAGCCGCCACCCCGTGAACGAGTGCTCGCCGGAGAGGACCTGGTTGCCGCTCCACCCGAGGTGGACGCCCCATACCCGGCCCGAACGCCAGCCGAAGCCTGGCCGCCCGGCGCACAGGACCGTCGCGGAGTCGTGACCCGGCCGGCCGCCCCACGACTCGCGCACCCACTGGCCCTGGTCGAACGCCCTCCGTTGCGGGGTGCGCTCGTGGGTGTGCCGCCCGGCCATGTCGAGGAGCTCGCCCGCGTCCGTGGGCACCGGAAGCGCCGGCTCCACGTGCCCCACCTCGTACACCTCGGGCGCGAGGTTCTGCACGCTCGCCCGCACGCGCACCAGCCCGCTCGCGAGCACCTCGATCTCGGTGGCGACCTCGAGCTGCCCCGGGGAGTCCACGCCTACGCTGCGCACCCGCACCGCACCGTCGGGCCCGTCCGGCCACGACGACGATCCCGCCTCCTCGACGGCGTGGGCGACCGCGTCGAAGGCCACCGACCACGCTCGACCAGCCCTGCTCCCCTGCAGGCCCGGACGCCCGACCCAACCCGTCGAGTGCTGCGGCAGCACCGCCACCGCTTCCTGAGCGGCGATGATGCTGTCCACGAACGGCATCCCCAACGCCACCCCCAACGCGCCGAGGCCCTCCTCGGGGACCTCGCCCAGGTCGGGGCCCCAGTGCAGCACGCACGGCAACGTGCGCCCGTCCAGGCGGAGGACGACGCTGGTGCCGCCTCGGCGCAGGTGCGCGACTCGGACGTTCTGGGCGGTCTCGCTCGTCGCGACCACGTGGATCTTCCTCTCGTCTGCAGGCTGCTCAGCGTTCGCGGGTACGGGCTGCTAGGCGTTCTTGCGGGCTGCCCAGGCAGTGGCGACCATGTCGTGCAGGGTGTGACGCATCGTCCAGTCCAGGTCGGCGTGAGCGAGGTCGCCCGAGGCCACGATCCTGGCAGGGTCGCCCGGACGCCGGGGCGCGATCACCGGCTCGAAGGCGATCCCGGTCACGTCGGCCATCGCGGCCATGATCTGCGCGACCGAGACCCCGTCCCCGGAACCGAGGTTGTACACCGGGCGCAGACCCACGCCGTCGTCGAGCTTGCGGGCCGCGACCACGTGCGCGGCGGCGAGGTCGGCCACGTGGATGTAGTCCCGCACGCACGTACCGTCCGGTGTGGCGTAGTCGTCACCGTTGATCCGCGGGGTCCGCCCCGCGATCAAGGCCTCGAACACCAGCGGGAACAGGTTGTGCGGGCTCGTGTCGTACAGCTGCGGCGTGCCCGAGCCCACCACGTTGAAGTACCGCAACGACACCTGCCGCAGGCCCGTGGCCGTGCCCTGGTCGGCCAGGAGCCACTCACCGATGAGCTTGGACTCCCCGTACGGGGACTCCGGGCGGGTCGGGGTGGCCTCGGTGACCAGATCGGTGTCCGGCGTGCCGTACGTCGCCGCCGAGGAGGAGAACACGATCGAGCCCACGTCCGCGGCCTGCATCGCGCGCAGCACGCTGATAGTGCCGGTGACGTTCTGCTCGTAGCAGTGCAACGGCTGCTGGACCGAGACGCCGGCGTACTTGAAGCCCGCGATGTGCATCACCCCCGAGGCCCCGTGGTCCTTCAGGACCGAGGTCAGCAGGTCCGTGTCCAAGATGCTGCCCCGGTAGAACGGCACCCCGGCCGGCACGAACTCCTCGTGCCCGCTCGAGAGGTCGTCCACCACCACCGGGTCGATCCCCGCGTCCAGGAACGCCCGCACCACATGCGACCCGATGTACCCCGCACCACCTGTGACCAACCACGACATCGAACACAACCCCTGTTTCGAGAGAGAACTTGACTGCTCAGGACTGTGCGACCCGGCCCGCACCCGGGCCGGCGACCGCAGCGAGGAACGCCGGCTCACCCATCCCCGCCGAGGCGAACGCCGCAGCGACCGCACCCGCCACCGACGCCGCGGCACCGGCCTCGATCAACGCGATCGCCGAACCCCCGAACCCGCCGCCGGTCATCCGCGCACCCAAAGCCCCCGCGGCCCGGGCCGTCGCCACCGCCAGGTCCAGCTCAGCGCACGAGACCTCGTAGTCCACCCGCAGCGACTCGTGCGAGGCGTCCAGCAACGGGCCGACCTCACGCACGCGCCCCGCGCGCACCAGGTCGGTGAACTCCCGCACCCGCGCGATCTCCGTCACGACATGGCGCACCCGCGCCGCCTCGACCGGGTCGGGCAGCACCGCCAACGCGGCGTCCAGGTCGTCGACCTCACGCAGCGTGGCCACCCCCAGCCGCCCCGCCGCGGCATGGCACGCAGCCCGCCGGGCCGCGTACTGCCCATCCACCAGAGCGTGCTCCGCACGGGTGTCGATCACCAGGAGCTCCAACCCCGCGGACTCCAGGTCGAAAGGCACCTGCTCGATGCTCGCGTCCACGTTGTCCAGCAGCAGGGCATGCCCCGCCAGGGCCCGCATCGACGCCGCCTGGTCCATCCCACCCGTCGGGGCACCCGCGACCTCGTTCTCCGCCCGCACGCACGCCGCCGCCAGCCGCGCCCGACCGGCATCACCCAACACCAGCTGACCCAGGCCGTACACCTCGTCCAGCGCGACCGCGACCGCGCACTCGATCGCCGCCGACGAGGACAACCCCGCACCCAACGGCACGCACGAATCGACCGCCGCGTCGAACCCGCCCACCCCGAAGCCGTCCTGCGTCAACGACCACAACGGCCCCGCGGCATACGCCACCCACGACGACACCGAACCCGGCACCACATCCGCCACCGTTCCCGACCACACCTTCGACGGCGCCAACGCCGACACCACCCGCACCACACCGTCATCCCGGCGCGCCAACGCCACGAACGTGCGATGCGGCAACGCGATCGGCAAGCACAACCCACCGTTGTAATCCACATGCTCACCGATGAGGTTCACCCGACCCGGCGCCGCCCACACCCCATCCGGAACACCCCCGAAAGAGTCGCCGAACAACGCGGCCGTCCGCGAAGCACCCTCACCATCCGTCCACGCGATCTGCGGTTCCGGCGCCTCCGAGGGTCGGTGAGCTGCCTTGTCAGGGTGCGTCTGCTGGTTCACCTAGGGTCTCGGTCCTTCCAGGCTCTACACCGAGCCGCTCGGCCTGTAACGCTACATGTCAGGCACCTCGGTCGACCCCCGGTTTCACGGACGAACAGCCCGCCCCGGCGGACGTAGCCGCAGCGAACTGCGCCCACGCGCCTCCTGACCGGCCGGAGGCGCCCTCGGCTGGTCTGTAGACTGCCCAAGTGCCCAGGTCGGAGCCTTGCCGCAGGACCGCAGCATGACGGCCACGGGGCGCGAGTCCGTCGGCCCGGCGCGGATCGTCGACGTAGCGCGCGAGGCGGGCGTCTCGCCCATGACCGTCTCCAACGTCGTCAACGATCGCTCAGGGGTCTCGGAAGGAACGCGCGCCCGAGTCCTCGCAGCCATCGAGGAGACGGGGTACCGCCCCAACCGCGCAGCGGTCCAGCTGCGTACCCGCCGCTCTCGTCAGCTCGGGCTGCACGTGTCGCGCCGACACCTCAGCGTCGGCCAGCCCTTCCCGATCGTCTTTCTGGGCGAGCTGATCGACGCGGCAGAGCGGGCCGACCACCAGCTCGTCGTGTTCACCCATCCTCTCGGCGAGGAGGGTTCGGGCGCCGGGCCGGCGACGTCGGGCATGGACGGCTTCGTCCTCTTCATCGTGGACCCGAGCGATCCGAGACCCCGCGCGATAGCGGACGCGGGCCTGCCCTTCGCCGTGTTCGGACGCACGCCACCGTCGCTGCCCCAGGCATGGGTGGACATCGACAACGCAGCAGCCATGGCCGACGTGGTCGATCACCTGCTCGACCGAGGGCACCGGCGCTTCGGCTACGTCGGTTACGGCGAACCCGAGTACTGGCACCGTGACCGGCTGCGGGGCGCCCAGGAGCGCCTCGCTGAACACGGGATCGAGATCCCCGAGCGTTGGCTGGTGAGAACCAGCCTCGAGGCCGCCCGAGCGTCGATCTCGCTCGACCTCCTCGGATCTGACCGACCGGATGCGGTGATCTGCGGGAGCGACAGCCTGGCCGCGCTCGTCCTGGCCGAAGCGCGGCGGGCCGGCCTCACGCCCGGCGTCGACATCGCGATCACCGGCTTCGACGCGCTCCCGCTGCCCCAGGCGGAGGCGCCGACCCTCACCTCCGTGGCGATGCCACTGACCGCCGCCGCCGACGCGGTCGTGCGACTGGTGATCAGCCAGATCGAGGGAAGGCCTGCCCCGGCTCAAGGCGAATTCCTTCCCACGCACCTTCGAGTCGGCGACAGCACCTGACCGGCGCGGTTCGCGCGCTCCCCTGACACGGACCTGAAGGCACCCCTCGGTACGGCCTGGGAACCCGGGGCCCGGACCGCTTGAGGCACCGGCCGGCCCGGCCCTCAGCCGGGCACCGCGGTCGACCGGATCCCGGCGTCGAGCGTCGTGACCAGGAACTCGAAGCTGTCGTCGATGCCGGTGGGGAGCCCGAACCCGCCCGCGAGCTCGAGCGCGACGAAGCCGTGCAGCCCGGACCGGATGGCACGGATCGCGACGACCATGCGCTCCTCCGGGACGCCGTAGCCGGCGAGGACCGCCGCTACGACGGCGACGACGGCCGCCGCCGCGCGTCCGCGCTCGGTACCGTCGCCACCCGGCGGCGCATCGGCGAACCTGACCTGGGTCGCCAGGTAGCGGCCGGGGTACTGCTGCGCGAAGGAACGGTATGCGCCGGCCAGGGCGTGGAAGGCGTCGCTTCCCGCCCGCCCGAGCGAGGCTGTCACGATCGCCTCCCTGAGCTCGCCCAGGGAGCGGATCGCGATGGCGCGCCGCAGGTCCTCGAGAGAGCCGACGTGCTTGTAGAGGCTGGGAACCGCAACGCCGGCACGCCCGGCGACCGCCGCCAGGGTGAGGTCGTCGAAGCCGCGGACCCCGCCGTCGTCGACCAGCTCGACGGCGAGGTCGACGACCCGCTGGCGCGTGAGGCCCGCCCTAGCCACGCCGACCCGCGGGCGCTGCCCAGGCCTGCCCCGAGCGCGGCAGCTCGGCAAGGAACGCCAGGGCCTCGGGGGCGACGACGTCCGGTCGTTGCGCGTGCGGGTAGTGGCCGCACTCTGGAACCAGGACGGTTCGCACGGGTGCGCCGGAAGCCTCAAGGCTCGACGCGACGAATGCGAGCTCCTCGGCGGGGTCCGGGAAGTCGGGGTCCTGGGCGCCGAGGATGGCCAGTGCCGGCGCGCGGACGTCGCCGAGCCGCTCCTCGACCACGCGGTGCGTGAGCTGGCCGACCAGGGTCCGGAACGAGCGCAGGTGGGCCGGGTCGCGCAGCGCCGCACGGATCTCGGCGACGTGCTCGTCGAACCACGGAGCGAGGCGGCCCTTGACGGCGCGTCCGGCCTCCTTGGCATGCGGGTCCCGCCCGAGGTTGAACCAGCGGTACGACGCGGCCCACGCTGCCGGACCCCACGGGCGCAGCAGGGCAAGCCGGACAGCCAGGCGCTGCACGGCCGCACGCCGGGCCGGCCCCGGAGCATCGCGGACGAACGCGCCGAGAAGGACGACGCCGGCCACGTCCTCGGGGCTCTCGGCCGCGGCCCATAACGCGGCGGCTCCGCCCATCGAGCTCCCGACCAGGACCGCGGGTCCGCCGAGGTGCCGCACCAGCGCGAGGACGTCCCCGCCGGTCGCGGCGTCGCCGTGGCTCGTGAAGGTGGTGTCGGAGTCGCCGTGCCCGCGCAGGTCGGCGACCGCGACCCGGAAGCCGGCTGCGATCAGCGGTCCGGCGAAGTCGCGGTAGACCGAGCGGAGATCACCCATGCCGGGTGTGCAGATGACCAGCGGGCCGGCGCCGGCGACCGAGTACGCGACCCGGCCATCAGGGCGCGCAAGGTGGCGGAGCTCGTCGGCCTGACTTGTGTTCATAGCCTTTAGGCTATGTCCATAAGCCTCTGGTGGCAAGGAGGCGAGCCGGCACCTCTGGGCCCTGGGCAGCCCTCACGCCGTCGACTCGGACACCCGCGCGATGTGCAACGTGAGATAGAGCAGCTCGTTCTGGTTCAGCGCCCACTCGAACCGATCTTCGAGCAGACCCTTGATCTCCTGCGCGCAAGCGAACTCGCGAGGATGAGACACGCGCACGACCTCGAGGAGGCGCTGCTGGTCCCCGCCGGGCAGGGCGCCGCGCTCCTGGCGGAGAAAGAGGTAGCGCAGATGAGTGAGGAACCGGGCGACGTCGAGCGAGTCCTCGTCGAGCGCGATGCCCAACCGGCCACGCACCGCCTCGAGCACGGCGGCGAACACCTCGGTCAGCTCCATCGTCTTGGACAAGTCGTCCTGACCGAAGCGCGCGTTGACGAAGTGCAGCGCGAACGGGATCGCCTCGAGGTCGGGCAGGCGCACCCCCGTGCGGCGCTCGACCAGGTCGATGATCGACCGCGAGAACGCGACCTCCTGGGGATAGAGCGCCATCACCTCCCACTGCAGCGGGTAGTCGATCGTGACGTCCCCCCGGGCCCGCCGGAGCGCGAAGCTCAGGTGGTCCGCGAGCGGGAGGAGCATGTGCGCGGAGACGTAGGACCCGAGTACGTCGCGACCGCGATCGATGATCTCCTCGGTCAGCACGATGTCGTCCATCGGGATCTCGCCCAGGAAGGCCGCGATGCGTTCGGGCGTCTGCCCGTCGCTCGGCGCGAACGTCCGCTCGACCCGCTCCTGGTCGACGTCGTCGCCGGGCTTGGCCTGGAACCCCAGTCCACGCCCGATGAGCACGACCTCCTGACCGCCGTCGTCGACGCTCAGGACCACGTTGTTGTTGAAGACCTTGCTGATCTTCACCGAGTACTCCTTCGTTGTCCGACCCGCGCCGCCCGCGCCCGCTCGTTCACTGCTGATCAACCTCCCAACTTGCCGCACCCCGCGCCCCGCGTGGGGCCGGTCCGACGACCGACCCCACTTCGGACGTCGGAGTCAGGACGAGGCGCTCCCCGCCCTCAGGCTGGCGCCGTTGGTGCGGATGACGTCCGCGTACCAGTCGAACGACTTCTTCTTGTAGCGCGCCAGGGTGCCGGTGCCGTCGTCGTTGCGGTCGACGTAGATGAAGCCGTACCGCTTGGACAGCTGCGCTGTGGACGCGCTGACCAGGTCGATGGGCCCCCAGGAGGTGTAGCCGAGCAGCTGGACGCCGTCGGCGATCGCCTCGCCGACCTGGACGAGGTGGTCGTTGAGGTAGGCGATCCGGTAGTCGTCGAGCACGGTCTTGACGCCGTTCACCTCGACGAGCTCGTCCTTGGCACCCAGACCGTTCTCGACGATGAACAGTGGCTTCCCCCATCGCTCCCAGTACTGGTTGAGCACCAGGCGCAGCCCTACCGGGTCGATCTGCCAGCCCCACTCCGAGGTGGGCAGGTGGGGGTTGGGGACGCCAGGCAAGATGTTGCCCATCGTCCCCTTCTTTGTCGGGTCGGAGGTCTGGCACAGACTCATGTAGTAGCTGAACGAGACGAAGTCGACAGTGTGCTGCAGCGCCTCCCGGTCGGCGTCGCTCACCTCGAGCTCGACGCCGTGCTCGCGCAGGTGCCTCAGCAGGTACCCGGGGTACTCGCCGCGGACGTGGACGTCCCCGAAGGCGAGCGTCTCGTGCTCCGCCTGGAGGGCCGCGAGCACGTCCCGCGGGTCGGGCGTCAGCGGGTAGTACGCCATCGAGGCGATCATGCAGCCGACCTGGACATCGGGAACGATGTCGCGAGCGACCTTGGTGGCCAGCGCCGAGGCGACGAGCTGGTGGTGCATCGCCTGGTAGCGGTCCGCGAGCGACAGCTCCTCGGGCGGTGTGGTGATCGCTCCGGCCATGAAGGGCGCGAACAGCAGGGCGTTGATCTCGTTGAAGGTCAGCCAGTACTTGACCCGGTGCCCGTAGCGCTCGAAGAGCACCCGGGCGTACCGCTCGTAGAAGCCGATCATCTCTCTGGACACCCAGCCGTCGTAGGCCTGCGCGAGGTGCAGCGGCGTCTCGTAGTGAGAGATGGTCACCAGCGGCTCGATGCCGTGCCTCTCCAGCTCGTCGAGCACCCGGTCGTAGAAGGCGAGACCGTCCTCGTTGGGCTGGTCCTCGTCACCGTTCGGGAAGATCCGCGACCAGGCGATCGATAAGCGGAATACCGTGAAGCCCATCTCCGCGAACAAGGCGATGTCCTCGGCGTACCGGTGGTAGAAGTCGATGCCCTCAAGCTTGAGGTTGTCCGCGGTCGGGCCCTCGGTCCACGGCGCCATGATCCCCCGCGGCATCACGTCCTGGATGGACAAGCCCTTGCCGCCCTCGTCGTACGCGCCTTCCAGCTGGTTGGCCGCCGTCGCACCGCCCCACAGGAACCCCTCGGGGAAAGCGCTGGTCGTCGCGGTCGTCATGTCGTGTCCTTTCGTTCCGGCAACGGCCGGCGATGTGTGGGGTTTCCTCGTGAGCGGGCCCGGGCCTGGCCGGCCACCCCGTGAGGGTGGCCGGCCACGGCGGGTGGGGTCAGGCGACGACGTCGAGCACGAGCTCCTTGGGGCTCACCTCGCCGTCGGCGACCGGCACGACGGCGGAGTAGTCGCCGGAGTTCGTGACGATCACGACGGTCATGGGGTTGTAGCCCGCGGCCACGATCCCGTCGAGGTCGAAGTCGGCGAGCAGGTCGCCGATCTCGACCCGCTGACCCTGCGTCACCCGGGGCGCGAAGTACTTGCCCTTGAGGCTGACGGTGTCGAGGCCGATGTGCACGAGGACCTCGGTGCCGCCGTCGGCCTTGATGCCGTAGGCGTGCGGCATCACGGTGACGACGGTGCCTGAGATCGGCGCGTAGGCCTTGCCCTGATCGGGGATGACGGCCAGCCCGCTACCGATGGCGCCGGAAGCGAAGACCTTGTCCGGCACCGCGGCCAGCGGGACGACCTGACCCGAGACCGGTGCGGCGATCGCGACGGCCTCGCTGGCCACCGCGCCCTCGTCGGCCACGGCGTCGGTGCCGGCGGCGTGCTTGGTGGCGGGGATGTCCTTGAAGCCCAGGAGCATCGTGAGCAGGAACGCTCCGACGATCGCGACACCCGAGCCGATGAGCTGG
>JAHECE010000178.1 GCA_024641895.1 Actinomycetales bacterium | reverse complement strand
CGGCCGTCAGTCGGCGGCCGTGGGTGCCCCGCTCGCGGACTGTCGACCGACGGCGCACCGAGCCGCGAAGCCAGCCGTCGGATTCCTGCGCCGCCATCGGTGCCCCCCGATCTCGAGCCCGACCCGCCGGCCGCTACCGGGCGATCTCGGGCTCTCCCGATCACGGTACGTCCGGCGCGACCGATAGCGACGTCTCGAGCGGCCCGCGCGTCGGCGCCTCTCGAGGGCGCCGTCGGCCTCGCGCCGAGTCGCCGGCAACCGACGGCGAGAACCGCGGCCCGCCCGAGTCGTTGCCGTGGCGATCTACGCGAGGCCGGCGTGCGAGCCTGCCCCGGAGGCGGGTTCGCCGAACGAAGCAGCTTCCTAGTGCCGACCGAGGGCCCGGTAGGTCCAGCCCGCGGCTCGCCAGGCCTCGGGGTCGAGCACGTTCCGTCCGTCGACCATCCGCTTGTGGGCCACGATCTCGCCGAAGGCGTTCGGGTCGAGGTCGCGATACTGCCGCCACTCGGTGAGGAGGACGACGACGTCGGCGTCCTTCGCCGCAGCCTCCGGCGTGTCCGCGAAACGAAGGTCCGGCCAGGCTCGGCGGGCGTTCGAGATGGCTTCAGGGTCGGTCACGACCACCGTCGCACCCTGGAGGTGCATCTGCGTGGCGACGTTGAGCGCCGGCGAGTCCCGGATGTCGTCGCTCTCGGGCTTGAAGGCAGCCCCGAGAACAGCCACCCGCCGGCCCGAGATCGAGCCCCCGCACACCTCGCGGGCGAGGTCCACCATGCGGACCCGGCGGCGCATGTTGATCGAGTCGACCTCGCGCAGGAAGGAGAGCGCCTGGTCGACGCCGAGCTCGCCGGCCCGGGCCATGAAGGCACGGATGTCCTTGGGCAGGCAGCCACCGCCGAAGCCGACGCCCGCGTTGAGGAACTTGCGACCGATCCGCTCGTCGTGACCGATCGCGTCGGCGAGGAGCGTGACATCTGCCCCGGTTGCCTCGCACAGCTCGGCCATCGCGTTGATGAAGGAGATCTTCGTGGCGAGGAACGAGTTCGCGGCGACCTTGACGAGCTCAGCAGTTGCGTAGTCGGCGACGACCTTGGGGATTCCCTCGGCGATGAGCGGGGCGTAGACCTCGTCGAGCACCGCGCCCGCGGCCTGCCCCGCCGGGCCCGACGGCAGGCCGTAGACGAGTCGGTCGGGGTGCAGGGTGTCCTGGACGGCGTGACCTTCACGGAGGAACTCGGGGTTCCACACGAGCGTGGCCTCTGGCTGCGCCTCGGTGACCAGGGCGGCGAGCCGGCTCGCCGTGCCGACCGGGACGGTCGACTTGCCGACGACGACGTCCCCGGGTGCGAGGTGGTGGATGAGGGAGGCAACCGCTGCGTCGACGTAGGTGAGGTCGGCGGCGTACTCGCCGCGCTTCTGCGGCGTACCCACGCCCACGAAGTGCACGGTCGCACCCTTGATCGCAGCCATGTCGTTGGTAAAGCTCAGCCGACCGGAGGCCACCTGCTCCTGGAGCAGCTCGGGCAGACCCGGCTCGAAGAACGGGGCCTTGCCCTGCGAGAGGGCCTCGACCTTCGCGACGTCGACGTCGACGCCCACTACGTCGTGACCGATCGCTGCCATGCACGCTGCATGCACGGCGCCGAGGTAGCCACAGCCGATGACTGAGATGTGCACAGGGCCTCCAGGGTCCGGTTCTTGGTCGATACCGTATACGCGAGCCATCCCCCGGGCACCTGCTCGCGGCACGTCCCTCACGGATCCTCGCAGTTGGACGACGTCGCGGCGCCGACCTACGTCCTGTCTCCCGCACCGCCGTCCCCAGCGCCTCCCGCTCGGCGGACGGCCAGCTGGTGCGGCAGGCCGACGAGCCCCGCGAGCGCGAGGTCGACCGTGATGAGAAGGAACCTGGACACGACAGCGACCGTGAGCGCCGCGGTCGAGCCGATCAGCTCCCCGAGGGTGAGGACGAGGATCAGCTCGCGCAGTCCCGCGCCGGCGGGAAGAACGATGACGACGAGACCGACGACCCAGGCCAGCGCCGACGCGCCCACGACGTAGGGCACGTCGGTGACGCCGGCCCCGAGCGGTTCCGCGAGCAGCCACGCGCCGAGGCCCGAGAGGATCCACCCGAGGGCGACCCAGAGCCGGCCGCGTGCGAGTGGTCGCGGATCGACGGTCGAGGCCATGTCCCCACGCGACATCCGACGGAAGGCGAGATCGAGGAGTCCGTGGAACCTGCGTGGGAAGCGGAGCGCGACGACGAGCGTCGCTCCGCCCACCGTCGCGCCGGCGGCCGCCAAGGTCGACCAGCCCGCGCGGGGCCCGAGCAGGGTGAGGACGGACAGGAGGCCCGCGACCGCGACGCTCTGCAGGAGCGTGTAGGCATAGCTGGAGAGCATCGAGCGTCGTGGAACGTCGTAGCGACGGCCCATCTCCGACTGGATGACCACCGGCCATACGCTGCCGGGAACATACTTCGCGACCTGGGACGAGAAGAAGATCGCTGCCGACGGGAAGAGGTCGATGCGCGGCGCGTCGAGCGCGTCGAGCGAACGCCGCCAGCCGATGAACTGGAACCACGTCGAGACGGCGAGCACGACGAAGGTCGCACCGATGCGCAACCACCCGAGGTCGCGGAGCGAGGCACGGACACCGTCCCAGCCCTTCACCAGGGCATAGAGCGCGAACCCGATGACGACGACAAGGGCGACCACCCGCGCCACACGCATGAGGGCTGCTCGGCGGCTGCGCCCGCCTCCAGCGGGAGATTCCCCCTGCTCGCTCACGGCTGCCGGGCCAGCGCGCCTGAGCGCGTGAAGCACCGACAGGCGGCGACGGTGCGCTCGGCCGACCGCGCAACGGTCGCCGCCGGGACGGAGCTGCGACCGCCGCCGGCGAGGCTGAGCGCGTCGACGCCGACGCCCCCCGCGAGCTCGGTGACGAGGCCGACTCGTCGAGGAGCGCCTTCGGTCATGGCCCGGAGACCTTTCATGAGCGGCGGTTCCCGCCGGCGGCTGCCGTCACCCGCGGGCGGAGAGGGTCTCACCGGTGGCGGTCGTCGACGGCCGGCCGCCCCGACCGTCGGCCGGTGCCGCGACGACGACGCCCGACGCCGCGTCCCCGAACAGTGCGCCCCGCGACACCGGCAGCTCCGCGGCGACCGTGGGCGGCCGGTACTGCAGCTCCTTGAGCCGCTCGAGCGACTCCTCCAGGAGCACGCGGTTGGTGCGTTGCAGGTCGGCGATCGCGAGCAGGGCGAACGCGAGCAGGGCACCGACGAGCATCGCCGAGCCGAAGACCAGCGACTGCACGTGGCCGGCCGCCTCGCCCTGGAACCAGAAGATGAGGAAGCGAGCGAAAGGGATGATGCCGGCGATGAGCATCAGCGCGCCCAGCCCGCCGAGCAGGGCGTGCGGCCGGAACATGAGGTAGGACCTCGTGATGGCCGAGCCCGACTTGAACATGTGGTGCCAGATGTTCTTGAAGAGCCTCGACTCGCGCGTCTTGGCGTTCGTCACGATCTCGACAGACTCGATCCGCAGCCGCTTGTTGCCGGCCTGGATGATCGTCTCCATGCAATAGCTGAACTGCGTGACGACGTTGATCCGCAGGAGCGAAGCCTTGGAGTACGCGCGAAAGCCGCTCGCCGCGTCGGGCAGGTCGGTACCGGCTGCGCGGTTGACGACGCCCGAGCCGACGCGCTGCATGAACTTCTTGAACGGGGAGAAGTGGGCGATCGTCGCGGTCTGGCGATCGGCGATGACGATGTCGGCCTCGCCGCGGACGATCGGCTGGACGAGGTCGGCGATCCGCTCCTGCGGGTACTGGTTGTCACCGTCGGTGTTGACGACGATGTCGGCCCCTTGCGCGAGCGCGTAGTCGACGCCGTCGCGGAACGACCGGGCGAGACCCATGTTGCGGGCGTGCCGCACGATGTGCCGGACGCCGAGCCGCATCGCCACCTCGACCGTCTTGTCCGTCGAGCCGTCGTCGACGACGAGGATCTCGACCGAGTCGATCCCGGGGATCTCCCGCGGGATGGTGGCGAGCACGAGGGGAAGCGTCGCCTCCTCGTTGAGGCACGGGATCTGGACGAAGAGCTTCATGGTGTCCCTGCGGTCGGTGGCCGTCCTGTGGCGGCCCGTCGGCCGTCCGGAACGGTCGACGCCGGGTCGCCTGCCCAGGCTACCGATCGCCCCGCCCCTGGGGCCGGATCACCGCACCCGGGTCCCGGTCGGCGACCCTGACGGCAGGTAGTGTCGCGCCGTGTCAGCCGCCGGATATCGCCGCACCGTCGTCGCGCTCACCGTGCTCTTCGGCACAGTGCTGGGCTTGTGGGCCGCGCTCACGCCGCCGTTCCGGGCACCCGACGAGCCGCAGCACTACAACAGCGTCATGCGACTGGCCGGCGGGGGCGGGTGGCCGGCCCCTGGCGAGGCGCCCATCAGCGACGCGACGCTCCTGGCGACGTACGAAGCCGGACTGGTGCGCCCCGGCGCGAACCTCAACTTCTTCGGCCTGTCGATCCTCCCGAGGGGCACGCTGCGCGGCTGGGGCCAGGAGTTCGCGGAGATCTCGCCGACGGCGGACACCGAGCGGTCCGTCCTCGACCCGCGCTCCGAGCTCCAGGACGCGGTCGACGCGGGCATCGACCAGATGACCCAGCACCCGCCCCTGTACTACGCGGTTGCCGCCGCCGTGCTGCGTGCCGCCGGCGGCCTCGACTGGCGCTGGGACCACCAGCTCCTCGCCCTGCGGCTCCTCGACTGCGCCCTCGTCGTGGGCGTCGTGCCCCTCGTCGCGACGACGGCGCGCCTCGTCAGCGGCTCGCGCACCATCGGCGCCGTCGCGGCGGCGGCACCGATCGGGCTGGCACAGCTCACCCACGTCGCCGGCTCCGTGACGAACGACTCGCTCACGATCCTCCTCGGTGCCGCGACCACGTGCCTCGCCGCGGTAGCGCTCGCCGGGCGGCGGGGTCCCCTCGTCGTCACGGCGGCGGGTGCAGTGCTCGGCCTCGGGCTGCTGACCAAGGGCACGATGCTGGCCGCGATCCCGCTGGTCGCGCTCGCCTTCCTCGTGCCGGGTCCGCAGCAGGTCAGGCCGTTCCGCCGGGTGCTCGACGCCGCGCTCGCGCTCACCGTCGCCGCCGTCGTGGGCGGGTGGTGGTGGGCACGGAACCTGTTCGTGTACGGCACCGTCCAACCGTCCGGCCAGCCGCCGCTCGTCGCCAGCTTCGGCGACCAGACACCGACGCTCATGGAGTTCGTCCCCGAGGCGCTCGGCCGGCTCGGCACCTCGTTCTGGGGCAACTTC
>JAHECE010000014.1 GCA_024641895.1 Actinomycetales bacterium | reverse complement strand
GGCGGAACCCCGGCAGGCAGTGGCCCCCTACGTCCGCGCGATCCAGATCAACAGCATCGTGACCAGGAATCCGACGGGCAGGTTGAGCACCAAGAACCGCCGCCAGCCGAGGTTGGCCCGCTCGCAGTCCTCGTCGCGCACGCCCCAGAACATGGCGGCGTTCGCGGCGTAGAGAAGGGGCAGCAGCGCCGCTAGCGTCCCCGGCCACGGCACGGCGAGGAGGAAGAGCGCAGACACGACGTAGGCGACCACGGAACCGATCACGGTCGCGTGCGCCCCGAGCACGGTCGCGACGGACGCGATGGAGCCCTCGCGGTCTGCCCGGACGTCCTGCACGGCCCCGAACGCGTGCGAGCCCACCCCCCAGGCGACGAATGACGCGAGCACCGGCCACACGTTCCGCGAGCCGAGGTCCGCCCCGACCAGGATCAACGCGTAGAGCAGCGGCCCCACGAAGTGCATCGCGGACGTGAAGGAGTCGAGAACCGGCCGCTCCTTGAACCGAAGCACCGGCGCCGAGTACGCCACCACGCCGAACACGACGAGGAGCAGCGTCCAGTTGGCGGCCGCCCCGCCGAGCAGGAAGAGCACGACCAGGAACGGCACGGTCACGACGCCGCAGGCGATGAGGATCCGGCGGTGCACGACGGCCGCGACGGCCGGGTCCGCGAGGCCGCCCTCGATGCCGCCCTTACGGGGGTTGCGCAGGTCGGAGGCGTAGTCGAAGACGTCGTTGATGCCGTACATCAGCAAGTTGTACGGGATGAGGAAGAAGAGGGTCCCGACGAGCAGGGCGAGGTCGAGCCGCCCCGACGTGGCCATGAGGTACCCGGCCGCGAAGGGGTACGCGGTGTTGATCCAGGAGTAGGGCCTGGACGACGCGACGAGGTCCCGCAGCCAGCCCTTCGCAGCCATCGTGTCGCTCATTCCCCGCCACCCCTCACGCCGCCACCCCTCACGCCGCTGCCCGCCCCGTCCTGCACCGCCGGTCGCGTGCCCCACCGCGTGCGCCCGAGCACCGTCCAGAGCACCGGCATGATCAGCAGCGCGGCGATCGTGTAGCCGAAGTCCTCGATCGGGGCGGCGCCGACGTACACCCCGAGGATCTTCTCGAGGTCGTAGACGGTCAGCCCGAATCCCACGATCGCAGAGTCGAACACGGCGGTGAGAATGATCAGCACCGCGCCCATGACCGCGATCGGACGCCACGACAGCCTGCGCAGCACAGGCAGGCAGGCGGCGAGCACGAGGCTGAGCACGACCACGGTCAGCAGGAGATAGGTGGTCACGAGCCGACCCGAACAGCGCGCAGCTGCCGCGGGTCGCCCCCGCGGGTGACCAGCAGGCGCCAGAGCAGGAGCGCGACGTAGTTCAGGAGCACCAGGAACACGGGCTCCTCGAGAGGCATCTCTGCCCAGAGCTCGACCCCGGTCATGACGGCGACGTCGCCGCGGGAGAAGATGCCGAGGGCGATACCGACCGTGTCCCAGACCAGGAAGAACGCGACGGCGATGCCGATCGCGAGGAGCGCCCGACGAGCATCGGCGAAGACGGCGAGCCGCCGGTGCCAGTCGAGCAGCCCGAGGCCGGCCAGCGAGAGGAGCAGGAGGCCGAGGTAGGTGAAGTTGACGAGGCTCACGGCAGGTACCGCCGACCGCCCTGCCGAGCCGCGCCGAGGAAGCCGCGGCGCAGGGGCGTCCGCAGCGGCTTGGCGCCGGTCTCGCCGAGCAGCCGCTTCGCGACCAGCTCGGCGCTGATCACGCACATCGGCAGCCCGACCCCGGGAGCCGTGCCGCCGCCGACGTACAGGAGGTTGCCGACCTTCTTGCTCGCGCCGGAGGGCCGGAACATCGCGCTCTGGAAGAGGGTGTGCTCCATCCCCAGCGCGGTGCCCCGCCACGAGGAGTACTGGTCGACGAAGTCGGCGGGCCCGAACGCCCGGCGCAGGACGATGCGGTCCAGCAGGTCCGGGATACCGGCCCACTGAGCCACCTGGCGCAGGTAGCGGTCCGCGAGCTCGTCGAGCTCCTCGGGCCCGGCCGCGCCGATGCCGGGGTCCGCCGGGAAGGGCACGAGGAGCATGACGTTCTCGAACCCGTCCGGCGCGACCGAGGGGTCCGTCTCGGACGGCTTCGAGAGGTACAGGGAGGCCGGCTCGGGAATCCGCAGCCGGTCGACCGGCAGTGCGCGGCCCCGGCCGGGTCCGAGGATCGCCTCGAAGTTCGCCGGCCAGTCGCTGGTGAAGAACAACGAGTGCTGCGAGAGCTCGGGCAAGGAGCCGCGCACGCCGGCGTAGACGAGGAGCGCCGAGATGCCGGGATCCCGCTTGGCCCAGTAGGACTCCGGATAGGTCCGCCACGGCTCGTCCAGCAGCGTCGTCTCGGTGTGGTGCAGGTCGGCCGCAGAGATGACGAGGTCTGCCTCGATCACCTCACCGCCGGCCAGCCGCACGCCGCTCGCGCGCCCGGCTCGCGGGCGCCTCGAGAGCCGCCGCGCCTCGGGAGCGTCCTCGACGTCGATCCCGACGACCTCCGCGCCGAGCCGGATCTGCGCACCCTCCTCGCGCGCGACGTCGGCGATCGCCTCGATGAGCCGGTAGATGCCGCCCTCGGGGTAGTAGACGCCGTCGACCAGGTCGAGATGGCTCATGAGCGAGTACAGCGCGGGTGCCCGGTAAGGCGACGAGCCGAGAAAGACCGCGTGGTAGCCGAGGACCTGCCGCAGCCTCGGGGACTCCACCGTCTTCGCGATCAAGCCGGCAAGGGACCCCGTCAGCAGGCGGACGAGCCGCGGCAACCGGCGCAGGACCTCCGGGGAGGCGACCTTGTCGAGCCGCTGGAAGGTCGTGTAGAGGAAGTGGTCGAGGGCGAGCCGAACAGACTCCGACGACGACGCCGCGTAGGCCTTCATGGCCTCGCCCGCCCCGGGCTCGATCGCGTCGAACGTCCGCCAGTTGGCCTCGGCGTCCGCTACCACCTCGAGCACCTCGGCCTTCGCGCCCTCGGCCGCCGGCTCCGAGAAGACGCGGTACGCCGGGTCGAGCCGCCGCAGGGTCAGGTAGTCGGAGACGTCCCGGCCGAGCAGGGCGAAGAAGTGTTCGAAGACCTGCGGCAGGAAGTACCAGGACGGGCCGGTGTCGAAGGTGAAGCCCTCCGAGACCCACTGCCCGGCGCGACCGCCGGGCTGGTCGTGGCGCTCGAGCACGGTCACCTCGGCACCGCCACGGGCGAGCAGCGCCGCGGTGGCCAGCCCGGAGATGCCACCGCCGATGATGACGACGCGTGGGTTCTGCTTCATCGCGCGGCAGGCTCCTCGACGCTGGGCGACTCAGGGTTCTCGACCGGCCTCCACGGGCTCTCGAGGAGCACCGCCTGGGCGGCGATCGCGAGCTTGTTGGCGTTGCCGATCCGGACGCGACTCTCGATGATCTCCTCGGGAGGCGTGTCCGCAAGGACCGCGAGCAGCCGTTCGTAGAGGGCCAGGGTCGCCGCCACCGCGGCGCGGGCCCGGCCCGGGAGCCGCGGCAGGGCAGCCCGGGCAACCGTGAGGTCGGCTGCGATCTCGGCGACGATGAGGTCGAGCGACTCGGCGTCCAACGATTCCGGGGTGACCCCCGGGAAGTAGTTGCGCCCGAGACCGCGATGGTCAGCGGCCAGGTCACGCAGGAAGTTGATCTTCTGGAAACCCGCGCCGAGGGCGCGGGCCCCCGCGACGGTCACGGGGTCCGGCTCCACGACCGGCTCTCGCAGGGGCCGGTCCGCGTTGAGGAAGACGCGCAGGCACATGACCCCGACCACCTCGGCCGAGCCGTAGATGTAGCGCTCGTAGCTCGCGCGGTCGTGCTCGGTGACCGTCAGATCGGCCGCCATGGACTCGAAGAACGGCTCGATCTCGGCGTCGGTGATCCCGACGCGAGCCGCGGTCCGCGCGAAGGCGTGCACCACGGGGTTCGTGCTCCAGCCGGCCGACCTCGCCTTGGCGACCTGCGCCTCGAGCTCCTCCAGGAGCTCGCCTGCATCGTCGCCGCCGCGGGTGTCGACGATCTCGTCGGCAATGCGTACGAGCGCGTAGACCGCCTCGATGTGCGCCTTCGCGCGCCGACCGAGGAGCCGGGCCCCGAGTCCGAACGAGGTCGAGTAGGTGGCCAGGATCTCCCGAGCCGCCCGGTAGGCGGCTCTGTCGTACCTGTGGCGGGCGTCCTGGGTCGCGTCCGTGGTCACGGGCCCATCATGCCTGAAGACCGGCCCATTCCTCCTGGGGCATCCGGGCAACCCCGGTCCGTTGAGCGAGCATCACGCCGCGATTCCTGGCGCCCTGCCCCGTGTCCGGGTTGGTGAAGAGGGGGGCCGGGCGCCTCGGCGCCCAGGTGCGTTCGTGACCTCGGGCGAGCCGGCCGCGGCCGAGCCGGACTGGACAGGACAGGACTGGACTGGACTGGACTGGACAGGACTGGACTGGACTGGACTGGACTGGACTGGACAGGACCGGACCGGACTGATGCGCCACTGCCTGGCCGAGACGGCCCGCAGCGCGTGAGATGCCCGCCAGGCGGACGACCGGTCAGTCCCAGCCCAGCTCGTGCAGACGGTCGTCGTCGATCCCGAAGTAGTGCGCGATCTCGTGCACGACGGTGACGGCGACCTCGTCGACGACGTCCTGGACGTCCTCGCACATCCGCAGCGTGGGGCCGCGGTAGATGGTGATGCGGTCCGGCAGCGACCCGGCCGCCCACCAGCCGTCTCGCTCGGTGACGGGCGTCCCCTCGTAGAGCCCGAGGAGGTCGGGCTCGTCGGGCGACGGTTCCTCCTCGACCAGCACGACCACGTTGTCGATGAGCGCGGCGAGCCCCTCGGGAACCAGGTCGAGGGCGTCGCCGACAGCCTCCTCGAACTCCTCGCGACTCATCTCCACCATGGAGCCATCCTCGCTGCTCAGCCCCGGCGAAGCCGGGCAGACGACGCCGCTTTGGCGTTCGGTGGGGCTGGGCCGTATGCTTTCCGCGGTTCTGGGGCGCCCTTGCGTCACGGGCACCGGTAGTACACGGGCCCCCATCGTCTAGCGGCCCAGGACCCCGCCCTTTCACGGCGGTAGCACGGGTTCGAATCCCGTTGGGGGTACGGCAGGCACGAAGAGCACGGCAGCACGAGCATGAAGGTCTTGTTCCACACAAGGCCCCGTAGCGCAGTTGGTTAGCGCGCCGCCCTGTCACGGCGGAGGTCGCGGGTTCGAGTCCCGTCGGGGTCGCTCACGCGCCCGGTCATCTGACCGGGCGTTCGTGTCACGGCCAGTTAGCTCAGTTGGTAGAGCGTTCGACTGAAAATCGAAAGGTCGGCGGTTCGACCCCGCCACTGGCCACAACCGACCTCGCCCGGTCGATCTCGACGCCGGTCGCGGGGTCCGCCCGACTCGATCGGAGCCCGATGTCCGCCGAAGCCCCCGCTCCCGCCGACAAGGCCGCCGGCAAGCCGCCCGTCGCGACGGGCTCGAGGCCCCGCCCGTCGGCCGCCGGCACCGGCTCGTCTCGGACCGCCTCGTGAGGATCCCCTCGCCCCGCGCCTTCCGTCGGGCACGAACGCCCGATGTACCCCTCGAGGTGCGCCTCGAGGTCCCGCCGGTCGCAGAGTCACCGGGCCCCGAGGTGATTGCGTGGGCGCGCGGCCTGGTCAAGGTCTACGGCTCGGGCCAGACCGCGGTACGAGCGCTCGACGGCGTCGACGTCGACTTCGGCCGTGCCGAGATGACGGCCATCATGGGCCCCTCAGGATCGGGCAAGTCCACCCTCATGCACTGCATGGCCGGCCTCGACTCCGTGACCTCTGGAAACGTCACGGTCGACGGCGAGGTCGTGAGCCGGATGCGCGAGCGCGCCCTGACCACGCTGCGCCGGACCCGTCTCGGCTTCGTCTTCCAGGCGTTCAACCTCGTGCCGACGCTGACGGCCGAGGAGAACATCACCCTCCCGCTCGACATCGCGCGACGCCCGGTCGACCGCGAGTACTTCGACTCCGTGGTCGACGCCGTCGGCCTCCGGGACCGGCTCGGCCACCGCCCGAGCGAGCTGTCCGGAGGTCAGCAGCAGCGGGTGGCCTGCGCGCGCGCCCTCGTGGCGCGCCCCGCCGTCGTCTTCGCGGACGAGCCCACGGGCAACCTCGACTCGCGGTCGTCGGCCGAGGTCCTCGGCTTCCTGCGCCACAGCGTCGACGAGCTCGGCCAGAGCGTCGTGATGGTCACCCACGACCCCACCGCGGCGTCCTATGCCCACCGCGTGCTCTTCCTCGCGGACGGCCGCCTCGTAGGCGAGCTGCGCTCCCCCACCCCGGCGAAGATCCTCGCGGCCCTGGGCCAGCTGACCGGCGCAACCACGAAGGCCGGCCCGGCCACCGAGGCTGACGCCGACACCGCCGGCCCGGGCAGCGAACGCGTCGCCGGAACCGGCTCCTGATGCTGCGGGTCGCCCTTCGAGGGATCCGCGCCCACAGCGTCCAGTTCGCCCTCTCCGTGCTTGCGGTCCTGCTCGGGGTCTCGTTCGTCGCCGGCACCTTCTCGCTGCGCGCGATGCTCTCGGACACCTTCG
Source organism: Actinomycetales bacterium (assembly GCA_024641895.1). Classification (GTDB taxonomy): domain Bacteria; phylum Actinomycetota; class Actinomycetes; order Actinomycetales; family JAHECE01; genus JAHECE01. The sequence continues at coordinate 14,078 of JAHECE010000014.1, read as the reverse complement.
GCGCGATCATCTCGACCACCGTCCAGGGTGACGCCTACCTGCGAGGCGCCGAGGAGTCCGCCTCCGCCCCGCAGATCGGCCAGGAGCGCGGCTCCCGTACCCGGATCCCCCTCGGCCTCGCCGAGACGGTCCGGTCGGTGGACGGCGTGAGTCTCGCGCTGCCGGAGCTCGGCGGACCGATCGTCCTCGTCGGGGCGGACGGCACCGCGGTGGCGAACGGGCAGGCACCGAGCTTCGGCACCGGGCTTGACCCGCGTGACCCCGGGGCCACGGTGGTCGCCGGCCGGCTGCCCGCGGCGGCGGGCGAGGTCGCTCTCGAGAGCGCGACCGCGCAGACGTCCGGCCTCGCGGTCGGAGACGAGACCAAGGCGGTCATCGCCGGCGTCGTGACCCCGGTGGTCGTCGTGGGCGAGGTCGACCTCGGGGCACCCAGCGCCGGCGCCACGCTCGTCTTCATCGACCCCGCGACGGCGCAGGAGCTGTACGCGCCGGACGGGCTCGTCTCCTCGATCGTCGTCTACGCCGACGAGGGCGTCAGCGAGAAGGACCTCGTCACCTCGCTGTCGTCGGCCCTCACGGCTGCGGGCGCCGACGTCGGGCCCGCCGGAGCGCAGGCCGTCACCGGCGACCAGGCGCGCGCCGAGGCCACGGCGTCCGTCAACGACGTCCTCGGCTTCATCGGCACGTTCCTGCTCGTGTTCGCCGGGATCTCCCTGTTCGTCGGCGCCTTCATCATCGCCAACACCTTCGCGATGTCCGTGCGCCAGCGCCAGCGCGAGTTCGCGCTGCTCCGGGCCGTCGGTGCGTCGCCGCGGCAGGTCTTCGTCTCGGTGATCGCCCAGGCGGCGGTCGTCGGGCTCGTCGGCTCGGCACTCGGGCTGCTGGCCGGTATCGGGCTCGTCGCCGTCCTGCGCGCCGTCCTCGCGAGGATGGGGATGGATCTGTCCGGGGGCATCCCCATCGAGCCGGAGACCGTCGCGATCTCGATCGCCACAGGCACGGTCGTCAGTATCGTCGCCGCCGCTGTCCCGGCTCGCCGGGCGGCGGTGATACCGCCCGTCGAGGCGATGCGCGACGACGTCGCGACCGAGGACCGCAGCCTGCGCGTGCGGGCGGCGGCGGGCTCGGTCTCGCTCGTGGGCGGGATCCTCGCGGTGTTCCTCGCCACCGACGATCGCGTGACGTCCGCCGGCACGTGGCTCGGCGTCGGAGCCGCCGCGACGCTGGTGGGCATCCTGCTCCTCGCTCCCGCGATGGTCCGGGTGGCCCTGGCGATCCTCGCGGGCCCGTTCGTCGCGATGTTCCGGCCTCTCGGACGGCTCGCCCGCGGCAACGTGACCCGGAACCCGCGTCGGACGGCCAACACGGCGAGCGCCCTGCTCGTCGGGATGGCTCTGGTGGGCGCCACGACCGTGCTGGCGGCCACGGCACAAGCCTCGACCCGCACGATCGTCGAGAGCGAGTCGACCGCAGACTTCATCGTCCAGTCGGCCACCCGCGACGTGCCGCCGGACGCCGTCGCCGCGATCACCGCGCTCGGCTCGGTCGGCCGGGCCGACGTCATGAGCTTCGCCGCGGCGCAGGTGAGCGGTCCGGACCACTCCCAGCCCACGGGGACCACCCTTGCGGGGATCACGGACGGCGCGTTCGGCGCCACGCTCGACGTCGTCGTGATCGAGGGGTCCGTAGCCGACCTGCCGGGCGGCGTCGCGGTCCAGCGCTCGACGGCCGACGCGCAGGGCTGGGCCGTCGGCGACATCCTGACGGTCACCACCGACACCATGACCGTCGAGCTGCCCGTCCGCGCGGTCATCGACTCCCGGATCCTCCCGGCACCTCTGGTGCTGCCGGCAAGCACGCTGGCCGAGCTCGTGCCCGACGTGCAGCGCTCGATCAACGCTGTCCTGGTGAACGCGGCGGACGGCGTCGACGAGGAGACCCTCCGAGGCGACCTGACGGCGGCCGTGGCGCCCTTCGTGGTTCTCTCGGTCCAGACCAACGAGGAGCTCGCGACGTCGCTCGCCGACCAGGTCGACCGCATCCTGGTCATCCTTTACGCGCTGCTGGGCCTGTCGATCGTCATCGCCGTGCTCGGCATCGTCAACACGCTCGCCCTCGCGGTCATCGAACGCACCCGCGAGATCGGTCTCCTGCGCGCCGTGGGACTGGGACGGGTACAGCTCGCGGGGACGATCACGATCGAGTCGGTGCTCACGGCGCTCTTCGGCACCGTCGTCGGGGTCACCGTCGGTGTCGCGCTGGCCTCCGCGCTGCCGTTCGTCTTCGACGACGTCGGCCTCTCGACCCTCGCCGTCCCGTGGCCCCAGGTCATCGGGATGGTGGTCCTCGCGGTCGTCGTCGGCATCCTGGCGGCCCTCTGGCCGGGAGCCCGCGCCGCTCGGCTGCCCGTCCTGCAGGCGATCGCCCAGGAGTAGGCCCCGGCGTACCCGGGAGCGAATTCGCTCGACGCGCGGCTCGGCTAGGCTCGTGTCGGATCGCTCCGGCCGGCCGAAACCACGGCTGCCGAGACGCCGAGACAAGGAGGCGCGCATGCCAAGCGACGCATCGTCCGAGACCCCGAAGCGCTCGGCCGATCAGATCGAGGCGGACCTCGCCCGAACGCGCGAGGAGCTCGCCGCGACGATCAGCGCACTCGCCGAGAAGGTGAACCCGAAGATCCAGAGGGTACGTGCCGTGAAGTACACCCAGGCGAAGGCTGCGTCCGTCGCCGAGAGCGCCCAGGCAGCGGCACGGTCCGCCACGGGCGCGGCCAAGGGCTTCGCGGGAGACGTGGCGCACGGCAAGCCGAGGGCGATCGCCGTCGTGGCGGTGGTCGTCGGCCTCGCCGCCGCGGCCATCGTCCGGGCCGCAAGACGCCACGCCTGATCCACCCGCGCACCAGCCGGCCAGGGCTCGAGGCCAGGCCGGGGCGCATGTAGCCACCGGCGGCTACGCGCCCGGCTTGCCGAACATGTACCCTGGCCGCACGACAGAGATGACCAAGATCGCCGTCGGCCGCGCCGCTCGTCCCGGCGCCTTCCGCGGTTCAACGTAAGGGGGGTCGACGCCATGGGGCGCGGCCGTCAAAAGGCGAAGCAGACCAAGGTTGCGCGCGAGCTGAAGTACTTCAGCCCGCACACGGACTATCGCGCGCTCGAGCGCGAGCTCACGACGCACCCGGGGGACAGTTCCTACGCACCCGTCGACACTGACGACGACGAGGACGAGGATCTGGACCAGAACGGTTGGGCAGCTAGCGGGGGACGCTAGCCACCTCCGTCGCCAGACACCTTCCGCTGATCGCCGGCGGCCCGGTCCATGGGCCCCGGCGATCAGTTCACGCCCGGTGGTCTCGCCCCTGGTGGTCTACCCGGTTCGGTACGAGCCAACCATCCGGACTGCGCCCCCGTTGACGCCCTTGGTCCCCGCGACCAGACCCGGCTCGCCGGCGGCTCGGTCGGTTGCGTGCGCGGCGGCCTGACCGACGCTCCCCAGCACCCACGGGGCCAGGCCCTGCTCGGACGCGAGCGCCAGGGCCGCCTCGACGCCGTCTCGCGCGACGACCGCAACCATCCCTACCCCGAGGTTGAGCGTGCCCTCGAGGTCGTCCCACGGAACGCGCCCGAGCCCGCGCACCACGTCGAAGACGGGCGGGACGATCCAGCTGGCTCGGTCGACGTCCGCGACGACGCCGACGGGCAGCACGCGGGCGAGGTTCGCCGCGAGACCGCCGCCGGTGACGTGGGTGACGGCGTGCAGACCCACGGCCGGGTCCGCCGCGAGGGCAAGGATGTCGGAGGCGTAGACCCGGGTGGGCTCGAGGAGCTCCTCCCCCAACGTGCGGCCGAACTCGGGCACGTGCCGGTCGAGGGCCCAGCCGGCCCGCTGGACCACTCGACGGACCAGCGAGTAGCCGTTCGAGTGCAGGCCGCTGGACGCCAGAGCGATGAGCACGTCACCGTCGCGCACCCGGCCGGGTCCGAGCAGGGCGTCAGCCTCCACGACACCCGTGGCGGCGCCCGCGACGTCGTACTCATCCGGCCCGAGGAGCCCCGGGTGCTCGGCGGTCTCCCCACCCACGAGCGCGGTCCCGGCCTTCGCGCAGGCTGCGGCGATCCCGCGGACGATGTCCGCGATCCGCTCGGGGACCACGCGGCCGCACGCGATGTAGTCCGTCATGAACAGCGGGCGCGCACCCACCACGACCAGGTCGTCCACGACCATCCCGACGAGGTCGAACCCGATGGTGTCGTGCACGTCCATGGCCTGGGCGATCGCGACCTTGGTGCCGACGCCGTCGGTCGAGGTCGCCAGGAGCGGGCGGCGGTAGGACTTCAGGGCCGACGCGTCGTACATGCCGGCGAACCCCCCGACACCCCCCTGGACCTCAGGGCCATGGGTCGCCTTCACGGCGTCCTTCATGAGCTCGACGGCCAGGTCACCGGCGGCGGTGTCGACGCCGGCGGCGGCGTACGTGATGGGCTCGGGGGCGTCAGGGGTCACGGGTGGCTCGCTCACGGGAGTGTCAGGACTCGGGCGGGTGGCTCGGGCGAGCAGTCACGGGTGCTCGAGCGCGCCCGTGCCGCCGAAGCTCGGCAGGAGCGAGCCGAGGTTGTCTCCGGGCGCTCCGAGGGGGAGGGGGATCTGCTCGAGGATGTTCTTGCCGAGCAGCTGCGCCTCGGCGGGCAGCTCGATCGGGTAGGACCCGGTGAAGCAGGCGGCGCACAGCTTGGATGCCGGCTGGTTGGTCGCGGCGATCATGCCCTCGAGCGAGATGTAGCCGAGGGAGTCGGCGCTGATGCTCCGACAGATCTGCTCGGGCGTCATCCCGGTGGCGATGAGTTCCGCCCGGGTCGCGAAGTCGATTCCGTAGAAGCAGGGCCACGACACCGGCGGGGACGAGATCCGCACATGGACCTCGGCGGCTCCGGCCTCCCGCAGCATGCGGACCATCGCACGCTGGGTGTTGCCGCGCACGATCGAGTCGTCCACGACCACGAGCCGCTTGCCGCGGATGACCTCGCGGAGCGGGTTGAGCTTGAGTCGGATCCCGAGCTGGCGGATCGTCTGGCTGGGCTCGATGAAGGTGCGCCCCACGTAGGCGTTCTTGGTCAGCCCCTGCGCGAACGGGATCCCCGACTCGGCTGCGTACCCGACCGCGGCCGGCGTACCGGACTCCGGCACCGGGATCACGAGGTCGGCCTCGGCGGGGTTCTCCCGGGCGAGCCGGCGGCCCATCTCGACGCGCGCGGCGTGCACGGAACGGCCGGCGATCGACGTGTCCGGTCGCGCCAGGTAGACGTACTCGAAGACGCAGCCTGTCGGGGTCGGCTCAGCGAACTGCGTGGAGCGCACCCCGTTGGCGTCGATCGCGATCATCTCGCCGGGTCGAACCTCACGGACGAACGAGGCGCCCACGATGTCGAGCGCCGCCGTCTCGGAAGCCACCACCCAGCCGCGCTCGAGGCGGCCGAGGACGAGGGGCCGGACGCCATGGGGGTCGCGCGCCGCGTACAGGGTGTGCTCGTCGATGAACACGAGGGAGAAGGCGCCCCGGACCCGGGGCAAGACCTCCAGGGCGGTGGCCTCGAGCGTGTGGTCGGGGTCCCCGGCCAGCAGAGCCGTGAGCACCGCCGTGTCCGTCGTCGATCCCCGAGCGAGCTCGCCGCGATGCTTCGAGCCGTACCGCTCCTCGACGAGCGAGACCAGCTCGGAGGTGTTGGTCAGGTTGCCGTTGTGGCCGAGCGCAACGGTGCCGGCTGACGTCGGGCCCAGCGTCGGCTGCGCGTTGTGCCAGGTGCTGGAGCCCGTCGTGGAGTACCGGGCGTGGCCGATCGCGATGTAGCCCTGCAGCGTGTTCAGCGCGGCCTCGTCGAAGACCTGGGAGACCAGGCCCATGTCCTTGTAGACCAGGATCTGCTCACCGTTGCTGGTCGCGATGCCGGCAGACTCCTGCCCGCGGTGCTGCAGCGCGTAGAGGCCGAAGTACGCGAGCTTGGCGACCTCCTCACCGGGAGCCCAGACGCCGAAGACGCCGCAGGCATCTTGGGGGCCCTTCTCACCTGGGAGGAGGTCATGGGTCAGCCGTCCGTCACCGCGCGCCACGGCCCCATGCTCCCATGCCCGCAACATCGCCCGGGACAGCGCGGCCCGCAAGCCTCGTCCGGCGGTCGCGCAGGGGTCAGCGTCGGGCCAGCGAGCGGCGGTCGGCCACCACGGCCAGCAGGCTGCCGACGAGCGCGCCGAGGCTGCCGAGGGCGAGGAAGAGGAGGAGGAAGATCGCGCCTCGGCCGAGCGTCGTACCGGGCGGCCCGAGGAGCGCCGCGAGCGCGGCAAGGACGGCACCCAGGAGGATCCCGACGCCCGCGAAGCGTCCGAACCGAGGGGCCCTGCGCAGGGTGGCACGGGCTGCCGTCGACGTCGACGTCGACGTCGACGTCGGCGCGGGCCTCGGGACGGCGCTCGGCGCGGGGGCCGGCTCGGGCTCGGCGATCCGGTCGGGCTCTCGACCCGAGGGGCTCTCACTCACCTGCGCACGGTACCTGGCCAGCGACGTGGTCGAGGACGCGCCGTCGTCATTGTCCGAACAACGGCAGCAGGTCCGACAGGTCGGCCCGCGCGCCGGAGGCGCGCACGCGGCCTGCAGCGACCGCGTCGCCCCAGGAGAGCCGCCCGGTAGCCAGGCCGAGCCAGGTCTGCGGGTCGGTCTCGATCACGTTGGGCGGGGTACCGCGGGTGTGCCGCGGGCCGGCGACCGCCTGGACGGCCCCGGCCGGCGGGACGCGGACCTCGACGGCGTGACCCGGGGCGCGTGCCGCGAGCTCCTCGAGGCTGAAGCGGACCGCCGTGCGCACGGTGGCGCTCGGGACGCTCGCCTCGGGACCGAGCCAGGACTCGAGAGCGGCCTGCCCGACGGCGGGGTCGACGCGGCGCTTGGGAGGCATGCCGACCAGTCTGGCCGACGCTCCGCCCGACCTCCGCGCCGCGCGCCCCCGTCAGGCGCGGATCGCCGCGATCTGCGCCGTCGCGTCGATCGCTTGCGCCGGTCGGGCCTCGCGCTCGGCGACGGTCTGCACCGCCTTCGCCACGGTCGTCGTCACCGAGGGGTTGAAGACGCTCGGCACGATGTAGGTGGCGTTGAGCTCTTCGTCCTTCACGACGCCGGCCAACGCCTTGGCGGCGGCGAGCAGCATCTCGTCGGTGACCACGTGCGAGTGGGCGTCGAGCAGTCCGCGGAAGACGCCGGGGAAGGCGAGCACGTTGTTGATCTGGTTGGCGAAGTCGGAACGACCGGTCGCGACGACGGCCGCGTACCGCGCGGCGATCTCGGGCTCGATCTCCGGCGTCGGGTTGGCCATCGCGAAGACGATCGAACGAGGCGCCATCGAGGCGACGGCCTGCTCGGAGACGATGTGCGGCGCCGACACGCCGATGAAGACGTCGGCACCCGCCAACGCCTCCTCGAGGGTCCCGGTGAGGCCGCGCGGATTGGTGTTCTCCGCCATCCAGCGCAGCTCGGAGTGCAGGTCCGTGCGACCCCGGTGCAGAACGCCCCGACTGTTCGTCACGACGACGTCCCGCGCACCGGAGAGCTGAAGCAGCCTGAGGATCGCCGAGCCGGCCGCCCCGGCTCCGGACTGCACGATCTTGACGTCCTCGATCTTCTTGCCGACCACCTTCAACGCGTTGGTCAGAGCGGCCAGGGTCACGATGGCCGTGCCGTGCTGGTCGTCGTGGAAGACCGGGATGTCGAGCTCGGCACGGAGCCGTCGCTCGATCTCGAAGCAGCGCGGGGCGGAGATGTCCTCGAGGTTGATGCCGGCGAAGACCGGCGCGACGTGCCGGACCGTGGCGACGATCTCGTCGACGTCCTGGGTGTCGAGGCACAGGGGAAAGGCGTCGATCCCCGCGAAGCGCTTGAAGAGGGCCGCCTTGCCCTCCATCACCGGGAGGGCGCCCAACGGCCCGAGGTTGCCCAGGCCGAGGACGGCTGAGCCGTCGGTGACCACGGCGACGCAGTTGCGCTTGATGGTGAGGCGGACGGCGTCCTCGGGGTGGTCGGCGACGTGCTGGGCGACCCGGCCGACACCAGGGGTGTAGATCATCGACAGGTCGTCGCGGTGCCGGATCGGCGCCTTCGACTCGATCGAGAGCTTCCCGCCGAGGTGCGCGAGGAACACCCTGTCCGACACCGGGCCGATGCGCACGCCCGACATCTCGCGGACGGCCTTGACGATGCGCGCGGCATCCTCCTCGCCGCCGGTGGCGCAGGTGACGTCCACCCGGAGGTACTCGACGCCCGACTCCGAGACGTCCACGGCGGTCACGAGCCCGCCGGCCCCCTCGATGACCGACGTCAGCCGGCTGACGGCGGCGGGCTGCGCGGGCAGCTCCAGCCGGATGGTGATCGAGTAGCTCACGCTCGGCGTAGACATGCTTCTCCCTGGTTGGCCGGCCCTCGTGCGGGGCCCGGGGCGCGGCGTCGCACCGGAGGCGACGGAACCGCGGCCCTACGGTACGCGCCGCGCCAGCGGGCGTTCGGCCATGCCCGTCATGGCTCGCCGACCGGACCACGAACCGGCGAGACCTCGCTCCGGCCGAGCAGGTGGGCGGGGCTCAGCACCTCGGCAAGCAGCTCGGGCTCGATGAGCCCGCTCTCGAGCGCGAGGTCGGCCACGCTCGCCCCGGTGGCCAACGCCTCGGCCGCGAGCGCGGTCGCGGCGACATAGCCGATGTGGGGGGTCAGGGCCGTGGCCAGCCCGATGGAGTTGCGCACCGCCTTCTCGAGGTGGTCCCGGTTGGCGGTGATCCCGCGCACGCACCGGTCCGCGAGGACGCCGCAGGCGGCACGCAGCCGGCGCACCGAGTTGAAGGTACGGGAGACGATGACCGGTTCGAAGGCGTTGAGCTGCAGCTCGCCGGCCTCGGCGGCCATCGTGATCGTCACGTCGTTCCCGATGACCTCGAACGCGACCTGGTTGACCATCTCCGGGATCACCGGGTTGACCTTGCCGGGCATGATCGACGAGCCGGCCTGCACGGCGGGGAGGTTGATGTCGCCGAAGCCGGCGCGGGGTCCCGACGAGAGCAGCCGGAGGTCGTTGCACGTCTTGGACAGCTTGACGGCGATCCGCTTCAGGACGCCCGACAGCTGGACGAACGACCCGGCATCCTGCGTGGCCTCGACGAGGTCCGGGGCCGTGCGCACAGCGATCCCGGTGATCTCGGCCAGGTGCCGACGGGCCAGCTCGCCATAGCGTGGATGGGCGTTGAGCCCCGTCCCGACGGCTGTGCCGCCGAGGTTGATCTCCTCGATCAGGGCGCGGGCGTCGGCCAGCCCGCGGCGGTCCTCGCTCAGCATGACGGCATAGGCCCCGAACTCCTGCCCGAGGGTCATGGGCACCGCGTCCTGCAGCTGCGTCCGCCCGACCGTAATCACGTCGGCGAACTCCCAGGACTTGTCCGCGAACGCCTCCTCCAGCGTCTCCATGGCGTCCAGCAGCCCACCGATCGCCATGTGCACCGCCACCTTGGCCGCCGTCGGGTAGACGTCGTTGGTGCTCTGGCTGAGGTTGACGTGGTCGAGCGGGTGCAGGTGCTCGTAGTCACCCCGCGCGTGACCCATCAGCTCCAGCGCACGGTTGCAGATGACCTCGTTGGCATTCATGTTCGACGACGTGCCGGCGCCGCCCTGGACGATGTCGACGACGAACTGGTCGTGCAGCGCCCCGGAACGGATCTCCTCGCAGGCCTCGACGATCGCCCGCGTCCGCTTCGCGTCGAGAAGCCCCAGATCCCGGTTGGCGAGCGCGGCGGCCTGCTTGACCGCGGCGAGCCCTACGACGAGCTCGGTGAGGTGCGAGATCGGCACGCCGCTGATGGGGAAGTTGTCGACCGCCCGCTGCGTGTGCACCCCGTAGTAGACGGCGGCAGGTACTCCGAGGGAGCCGAGCAGGTCGTGCTCCACCCGCACCGCGAGATCGGGTGCTGCCGGGGGATCGGGTCTTGGGGTCTCGCTCATCGGGCAGCGCACCTCCGTCAGCGGCCGGCGGCGGCGCCGAGCCGGCCACCATTGTCGGCGCTGCGCCGCGCGTCGGCGGTTGAACCGCCGGTGAACGACGCAGGAAAGCGACCGCTACGCGAAGAACCGGGGCAGCGTGCCCTCCGATGCCGCCGTCAGCTCACCGACGCCGATCGCGGTCAGCCCCTCGATCGCGAGCACCTGGCCGTCGTCGCCCTCTGCGTCGTCGGTGACCCCGATCCGCGCACAGGGGAAGCCGCGCGCGACGCACAGGTCAGCGAGCCGGACCTCCTCGCTGCGCGGTACCGCGACGATCGCGCGGGCACCGGACTCCGAGAACAACGCGGTGGCGAGGTCGACGCCGTCCCGCCGGCAGAGGGCCGTGAGGTCGATCCTGGCCCCGACGCCGAACCTCAGGACGGCGTCGACGAGGGACTGGACCAGGCCACCGGTGGCCACGTCGTGGGCCGCGTCGACGAGCTCGTCCCGGGAGGCGTTGACGAGGATCTCGGCGAGAGTGCGCTCGGCGTCGAGGTCGACCTTCGGCGGCAGGCCGCCGAGGTGGGCGTGCACGACGTCGGCCCAGGCCGAGCCCGAGAGCTCGGTCCGGGTGGTGCCGAGCAGGTAGATCGCCTGACCCGGTGCGGTCCAGCCCGACGGGGTGACCCGGGCGACGTCGTCCAGGACCCCGAGGACCCCGACCACGGGGGTCGGGTGGATCGAGGAGTCGATCCGTCCGGGGGTGCCCGTGCCGTTGTAGAGCGAGACGTTGCCGCCGGTCACCGGGACCCCGAGCGTCTGGCAGGCGTCGGCCAGGCCGGTGATCGCCTGCACGAGCTGCCACATGCTGTCCGGGTCCTCGGGCGAGCCGAAGTTCAGGCAGTCGGTGACCGCGAGCGGGCGGGCCCCCACGGTGGCGACGTTCCGGTACGCCTCGGCGAGCGCCTGCTGGGCGCCCGTGTAGGGGTCGAGCTTGGTGAAGCGCCCGTTGGCGTCGGTCGCGATGGCGACACCGAGCCCGGAGGCCTCGTCGACGCGGATCACGCCCGCGTCGTCCGGCTGCGCGAGGGCGGTGTTGCCCTGGACATACCTGTCGTACTGGTCCGTGACCCACGACTTCGAGGCCAGGTTCGGCGAGCCGATCAGGGTGAGGACCTGCTCACGCAGCTCCTCGGCCGACGCCGGCCGCGGCAGCTTCTCGGCGTCGTCCGCGTTGAGACCGTCCTGCCAGGCCGGACGCGCATACGGCCGGTCGTAGACGGGCCCCTCGTGCGCCACCGTCCGCGGGTCGACGTCGACGATCCGATGGCCGTGGTGGTCGATCACGAGGCGCCCGGTGTCGGTCACCTCGCCGATGACGGCGGTCTCGACGTCCCACTTCGTGGTGATGGCGAGGAACTCGTCGAGCTTCTCAGGCGTGACCACCGCCATCATCCGCTCCTGGGACTCGGACATGAGGATCTCGCCGGGGGTCAGGGTGGGGTCGCGCAGCAGGACCTTCTCGAGGTCCACGAACATGCCGCCCTCGCCGTTGCTGGCGAGCTCGGAGGTGGCACAGGAGATACCGGCCGCGCCGAGGTCCTGGATGCCCTCGACGACGCGCGCCGCGTAGAGCTCGAGGCAGCACTCGATGAGGACCTTCTCCATGAAGGGGTCACCCACCTGGACGCTCGGCCGCTTCGAGGGCTTGGCGTCGTCGAACGTCTCGCTCGCGAGGATCGACGCACCGCCGATGCCGTCGCCGCCGGTACGAGCGCCGAAGAGGACCACCTTGTTTCCGACGCCCGAGGCGTTGGCCAGGTGGATGTCCTCGTGGCGGAGCACCCCCACGCACAGGGCGTTGACCAGCGGGTTGCCCTGGTAGCAGGGGTCGAAGTCGACCTCGCCGCCGATGTTCGGCAGGCCGAGGCAGTTGCCGTAGCCGCCGACGCCGGCGACGACGCCGTGCACCACGCGCGCGGTGTCCGGGTGGTCGATGGCGCCGAAGCGGAGCTGGTCCATGACGGCGACCGGCCGGGCGCCCATCGAGATGATGTCGCGGACGATGCCACCGACGCCGGTGGCGGCGCCCTGGTAGGGCTCGACGTAGCTGGGGTGGTTGTGCGACTCGACCTTGAAGGTGACCGCCCAGCCGTCCCCGATGTCGACGACGCCGGCGTTCTCGCCGATACCCACGAGCAGGTGCTCGCGCATGGCGTCGGTGGTCTTCTTGCCGAACTGGCGCAGGTGGTTCTTCGACGACTTGTAGGAGCAGTGCTCCGACCACATCACCGAGTACATGGCCAGCTCGGCAGCCGTCGGCCGCCGGCCCAGCAGCGTGACGATCTCGGCGTACTCACCGTCTTTCAGCCCGAGCTCGCGGTAGGGCAGCACGATCTCCGGCGTCGCGGCGGCGCGCGTCACGGTGTCGACGTTGTCGTCAGTGGAGTGGGTCATGGATCCCAACCTCGGCGGGGTCGGCCACCGATGGTGGGTCCGGCAGCGTGATGAGGACAGGCTACCGGGGCCTGCCGACATCCCTGGTGCGCGTATCGTCGGCGGAAGCCTCGGGCGGCAGCGCCCGATCGACTCGACGGGGAGCCCGATGCCGGAGCGGACGAAGGCCGAGTCATGAGCCGGACCCGCCGCGTGGGCGTCGTCGGCGCCAACCGGATCCCGTTCGGCCGCATCGGCGGCGCGTACGCCCGAGCCGGCAACCTCGACATGCTCACCGCAGCGCTCGACGGGCTCGTCGCCCGGTTCGGACTGCAGGGCGAGCGGCTCGACGAGGTGGCCGCCGGCGCCGTGCTCAAGCACAGCAGGGACTTCAACCTCACCCGCGAGGCCGTGCTCGGCTCACGGCTGTCGCCGCACACGCCGGCGTACGACGTGCAGCGGGCCTGTGCCACCAGCCTCGAGGCGCTGTGGGGGGTGGCGAACAAGATCGCCCTCGGCCAGATCTCGGTCGGGGTCGCCGGCGGCGTCGACTCCGCCTCGGACGTGCCCGTGGTCGTCACCGACCGCCTGCGCGCCGTGCTCCTGCGCCTGAACCGGGCGCGCTCGGCCAAGGAGCGGGCACTGGCCCTGGCGACGCTGCGCCCCGGCGACCTCGTGCCGGTGGCCCCGGGCACGGCCGAGCGCCGCACCGGGCTGTCGATGGGCGAGCACCAGGCCCTCACCAACCTGCGGTGGGGCATCACGCGAGAGGCGCAGGACGAGCTCGCGCTCGCCGGCCACCAGCGACTGGCGGCCGCGTACGAGTCTGGCCTGTTCGACGACCTGGTCACCCCGTACCGCGGCCTGACCCGCGACGAGAGCCTGCGCACCGACACCTCGCTCGAGCGGTTGGCCGCGCTGCCGACCGTGTTCGGTGAGGCTCCCGAGGCCACCATGACCGCCGGCAACTCGACGCCGCTCTCCGACGGCGCCTCGACCGTGCTCCTCGCCTCGGACGACTGGGCCGCCGAGCGCGGCCTGCCCGTGCTCGCGCACGTCGTCGACGTCGAGGCGGCTGCGGTCGACTACGTCGGCGGCGCGGAGGGTCTCCTGATGGGTGGGGCCTACGCGGTACCGCGGCTGCTCGCCCGCAACGACCTGACCCTCGGCGACCTCGACTACATCGAGATCCATGAGGCGTTCGCCGGGACCGTCCTGAGCACCCTGGCCGCCTGGGCGGACGACGACTTCTGCCGGACGCAGGTCGGCGTCGCCGGCGCCCTCGGAGAGGTCGACCGGTCCCGGCTGAACGTCGCCGGCTCGTCGCTGGCCACCGGGCACCCGTTCGCGGCCACGGGCACCCGGATCGTCGGCACCCTGGCCGCCCTCCTCGCCCGGGACGGCGGGGGCCGCGGGCTCGTCTCGGTCTGTGCGGCCGGAGGGCAGGCCGTCGCGATGGTCCTGGAGGCGTGATGACCGACCGCTACGCGGAGCTCGTGCGCTCCGGGCTGGGCAGGACGATCGCGTCGCTGCTCGGGCTGCCCCGGCCGGCGGCGCTGCGGCGCACCGACCCGGCCTCGGTCGACGTGCCGCTCCTGCCCGGGCCGGTGCTCGTCGTCGCGGCGGACGACGACGACAGCCG
>JAHECE010000177.1 GCA_024641895.1 Actinomycetales bacterium | reverse complement strand
GCTCGCGCGCCCAGCGACGTCCGGCCTCGACCGGCGTGACCGCCTCGCCGCGCGTCGAGGCCGCGACGACGTCCGCGAGCAGCGCGGCAAGGCGGCGCAGCGGGCGGGCATCGCGCGCGCCGCTCTCCTCGGCCACGGAGTACACCTTGCGGGGGCGACCCGCCGTCGGCTGCGGCTGGAACTCCGTGCGAAGGACGCCGGCCGCGACGAGTCGGTCGAGGTGGAACCGGACGGTGGTCACGTGCAGATGCATCCCCGGCGCGAGCTCGGCAGCCGTCATGCCCGGCTCCGCCGGGTTCTCGTCCTCACGGCGCCGAAGCGCCGCCAGCAGGGACCGGCGCACCGGCGAGGCCAGGAGCGCGGCAGCCTCGAAGGCGGGCGTCGTCGCCATGACACTCCTTCCCGGCGTGCGCCTGTTTGCGGCATGGTCGTCCTAGAAAACCACGATCGGCCCCCGCGCACGGTGGCTAACGGGTCATCGGTAGCACCGTGGCGCAAGCAAGAAGCCGCTGCATAGGGCGGAAGTCCTGGAACCGCGACGCGACCACGACGTAGATTCCGGCACGGAATATATAGGACGGCCGTCCGTTCAATTGGAGTCCAGGTGCCAGGTCCGACTGCCACTGCGCAACCCGACGATGTGACTGCCGTGCAGCCGCCCCCCGGGGCCAACCGGGTCCTGTGGCTGTCCACCATCGCCTTCACGCTGATGTTCGCGGCCTGGCTGATGTTCGGCATCCTCGGCGTGCCGATCCAGGCCGAGTTCGGGCTCACCGACCAGCAGCTCTCCTGGATCAGTGCCGTCGCCGTCCTCAACGGTTCGATGTGGCGCCTGCCCGCCGGGCTGGTCACGGACAGGGTCGGCGGGCGGAAGGTCATGACCTTCCTGCTCCTCATGACGGCCGTACCCGCCTGGTTCGTGGCCCAGGCCGACAGCTACTCGATGGTCCTGGTCCTGGCGTTCCTGGTCGGATTCGCCGGCAACTCCTTCAGCTCGGGCATCGCCTGGAACGCGGCATGGCAGCCGCGGGGTCGTCAGGGCTTCGCTCTCGGCATCTTCGGCGCCGGCAACGTCGGCGCCTCGGTCACCAAGTTCATCGGCCCCCCGCTCATCGTGGCAACCGCCGGTGCGGTCTACCTCGGCGGTGCCGTAGCAGGCGGCTGGCGGCTCGTCCCGGTCATCTACGCCGCACTGCTGCTGGTCATGGCTGCGGCGCTGTGGTTCGGGACGCCGCGGCGCGACCGGGTCGCCGGCAGGTCGACGACGTTGGCCACCCAGCTTGCACCGCTTCGCCAACTGCGGGTGTGGCGGTTCAGTTCGTACTACGTGGCCTTCTTCGGCGCTTATGTCGCTCTCGCGGCTTGGCTGCCCAAGTACTACGTCGACAACTTCGGGGTCACCCTCACGACGGCGGGGCTGCTCACAGCCCTCTACATCTTCCCGGCCTCGCTGCTGCGCCCGGTCGGAGGCTGGTTCTCCGACCGCTGGGGCGCGCGGCGCGTCATGTACTGGACGTTCGGCGTGATGCTCGTGGCCTGCGGCGTCCTGATGATGCCGAACGGGCACATCGTCATCGACCACGCCGACGGGACGCACACGTCCCACCTCGCCTATGCCCTCGGCATCGTGCCCTTCACGACCATGCTCGTGCTTCTCGGCAGCGCCATGGGAGTCGGCAAGGCCGCCGTCTACAAGCACATCCCGGAGTACTTCCCGCAGAACGTCGGCTCCGTCGGTGGACTGGTCGGGATGCTCGGCGGGCTCGGGGGGTTCTTCCTCCCGCCGCTGTTCGCCTACACCAAGGCGTGGACCGGTTTCCCCACCTCCACGTTCTTCGTGCTCTTCATCCTCGTCCTGGTCTGCGCGGTGTGGATGCACTGGACCGTCGTCCGCATGCTCCACGACGAGTCGCCCGACCTCGCCGATCGACTCGAGTCCCGCGCCCCGGTCGCGGCCACGTACTGACCCCCACACCCACGAGGAGCATTCCGATGATCGAGGCGACCGCGGCCCGCAGGGGCGACTGGATCCAGGCCTGGGATCCCGAGGACGAGAAGACCTGGGACAAGGCGCTGGCCTGGCGCACCTTGTGGATCACCACCGCCATGCTCACCCTGTGCTTCGTCGCCTGGTTCCTGCCCAGTGCGATCGTGCCCAAGCTCAACGCACTCGGGTACGACTTCACCCGGGAGCAGCTCTACTGGCTTACCGCGATGCCCGGCCTCGCCGGCGGCCTGATGCGGCTCGTGTGGATGGTGCTGCCGCCGCTCATCGGCACCCGCAAGATGGTCGCTCTCACGACCCTTCTCCTGGTGTTCCCGACGCTCGGCTGGGGCGTTCGGGTCCAGAGCCCCACCGCGCCGTACTGGGAGTTGCTCGTCCTCGCATTCCTCGCGGGCATCGGCGGAGGCGCGTTCTCCGGCTTCATGCCGAGCACGTCCTACTTCTTCCCGCGGTCCAAGCAGGGCACGGCGCTCGGCCTCCAAGCCGGCATCGGCAACTTCGGCGTCTCCCTCGTCCAGCTGGCCACACCCTGGCTGATCGGGTTCGGCATGCTCGGCTTCCTCGCCGGCAGCCAGCAGATGGAGCGGCCGGGCCTGCCCCCGCGCGAGGTCTGGTACCAGAACGCCGCGTTCACCTGGATCCCGCTGATGGTGCTCGGCGCGGTCATCGCCTGGATCTTCCTGCGTTCCGTGCCGATCAAGGCCAACATCAGGCAGCAGTTCGACATCTTCCGCAACCCCGACACCTGGTGGATGAGCCTGCTCTACATCATGACGTTCGGCACCTTCTCCGGCCTCGCGGCTCAGTTCGGACTCCTGATGCAGAACCTGTACGGCGCGGGGAACGCCGAGATCGTCCAGGGCAGCGGCGCCACGGCCCAGATCCTCGTCGCCGGCTACAGCGTCCCCGACCCGGTGAACTACGTCTTCCTCGGTGCCCTCGTCGGCGCCGGCGCCCGCGTCATGTTCTCGCCCTTGACCGACCGCATGGGCGGGGCGATCTGGACGCTCATCTCCGGCATCGGCCTCGTCGCATCGATCGTGTTCACCATGACCGCGCTCGTGCCCGACACCTCCTCGGCCGAAGCGCTCCACACCGGCTTCACCAGGTTCCTCTTGGGGATGCTCGCGATCTTCCTCTTCTCCGGCATCGGCAACGCCTCGACGTTCAAGCAGATGCCCATGATCTTCGAGCGCCGCCAGGCAGGCGGAGTCCTCGGGTGGACCGCCGCCCTCGCCGCTTTCGGCCCGTTCATCTTCGGCGTCGCACTGACGCTCATGAGCCCTACCGCCTTCTATGCGATCGGGGTGGTCTACGGCGTCATGTGCATCGGCATCACCTGGTGGCGCTACGCCCGGCCCGGAGCCCCTCGCCCCAGCTGAGCTGAGTCCCGCGCAGCGGGCGCAGCGGGCGCAGCGGGCGCACTGAGGGTGCGGCGCCTTGGCGAGCGGGGAGCACGCGACCGCCGCGACGGGCGATGGGGAGCGCTGCATGGCTCAGCGTTCCCCGGCGCTGGCATGCGCTGCGCGCACGGCGTGACGCCGGGTCTCTCGGGGCGCACCCGGTGCGTCGCGTGCGCTCAGCTCTCGAGGAGCCGGTCGCCGCGGCGGAAGGCGGCGCCCGCTTCTTCTGATCACTGACCCACCCCCGAGTCGTGATCTCCGACTGGAAGCGCGACTACAACCACCGACGCCGACACTTCCCGGGGTCCGGTCAGGATCACTACCTCGGCGTCGGGCTATCACGACCGCGGACACCGCCGACGCCCTGCACGCCCTCACCGCAGTCGAGTAACTGGTTCGTTCTTGGTTCGTTTCTGGTTCGGCCCGGTCCACCCGCGGTGCGAAACCGCAGGTCACGTGGGCCCCGTGGGGCTCGAACCCACAACCCGCGGAATAGTCGGCAGCGACGGTGTCGATTCCGTCGGTTCCCGGGGTGTTTGTGCTGGTCAGAACCAAGCCCGTCGTCGGTTGGCGTCGATCTGAATCGGGTCGACTTGAACCCAGAAGGCTGCCAGATGGCTGCCACCAGACCCGTGGGGCCGCTGCTGGCGGGCAGGATTCTGCGTGGCGCACCTCCCTGGCCGGCCTTACCTCGGCGGGCAGCTCGGCCGCGCTGACGGTGTCCGCGATCCGTTGGGCGATCTGGGCCGTGAAGCCGTACCCGGAGGCGACACGACAAGGACGTGAATGGTCACCCGGGTGCGGTCGAAGGGACCTGGGCTGCGCCGTGGGTCAACGGTGCTGCGGGGCGGTCGGCAGGCTCGCTCGGGGCGGGGGCGTCGTCGGAGGTCAACCGGTCGGGGGCGGAGGTTGCCGCCATGGCCTGAAGGGTCCGGCGGACGGCGTCGGTGAAGATGTCGAGCTCGGGGATGACGGCGGGGTCCGCGACGGCAGTGATGGTGAACGTCCCGGCGTAGGACAGCGCGCCGACGGCGAGGGGCACGTTGCCGATGAGGGGCAGGATCGGGAAGACCTCGAGGACGCGGGACCCGGCGAGGTAGACCGGGTGGTCGGGACCGGGCAGGTCCGCGGTCGTGACGTTGACCGGCTGGTGGCCGACCACTCGGAGCAGGAGGCGCCGGGTGATCCGGTTGGTGGTGAGCCATCCCAGCGAGGGCCGGGTCCGGAGTTTGCGGGTGGCGGTCTGGGCGGCGATGTGCTCGAGCCGGCGCGGCTCGTCCAGGCCGAGCGGAATCGTCACGACCATCTGTGCGATGAGGTTGCCACGGGCGCCCTGGCGCGGGCCGCGGCGCAGGGTGACGGGCACGTAGATGCCGGCGCGGAGGTCGTCGACGTCCTCGCCGCCGCCGATCAGGAGCGCGCGCAGCCCGGCGGCGGTCAGCGTGAGCAGGACGTCGTTGACCGTCGCGCCGTGGTCGCGGCCGACAGCCTTGACGAGGTCGAGGCGCGTGCGGATAACGGCGAGCGCGCGATCGTCTCCGACGACCTGGTTCAGGCTGGTCTGGGACACCTCGTCCTTGGCGGAGAGCTCACGGACCGCCGGCCACACCTCCCGTGCCCGTCGCCAGGTCGCCGGTCGCGCGACGGCGACGAGGGCACTCCGGAGGCGTCGCCCGCGCCGTCGCAGGTTGTCGGTCAGCAGGTCGATCGATGTGGGTGGCCGTGCGGGCGTCCACGACGGGACCGGTTCGGTGGGGACGTCGGGGACGTCGTCCAGGAACTCGGCGAGGGCGGACATCCCGGCGATGCCGTCCCCCATGGCGTGATGCATCCGGACGAAGAGCGCCACACGTTGGGACGCCGTCGTGAGGAACCACATCTCCCACAGCGGCCGTGAACGGTCCAACCGCCGCTGGAGCAGCCGTTCCACCGCTGCCAGCAGCCCCGCGTCTCCAGGCTCGACCGCCGGCACGACCCGGAGGTGCTGGGTGAGGTCGAACGTCGGGGCGTCCACCCAGAGCGGCCCGCCCAGTCCTCGCCGGGGGGTGTGCAG